>CAYNTN010000019.1:6493-46731 GCA_964399995.1 uncultured Ignavibacteriaceae bacterium | reverse complement strand
TTGTAAAGTTTGTAAAGTTTGTAAAGTTTGTAAAGTTTGTAAAGTTTGTAAAGTAAAATAGGATATTTAAAGTAAGTGTTTAAGACAATTATTAATGTATTTTGTATCAATGATTTGCAAAAACGATTTTAAATTATAATAATAACTTTAATTTAATTAACTTAAGTTGAGCGGTTTTTCTAAAAAAGTTAGAATACGCCACGAATTTGCACTAATTGTCGCGAATTAAAAGAAATGATTTTCGTGTTCATTCGTGTGAATTTGTGGCAAAAAACAAATTTCAATTATAAAAGCGGTCAACTTAAGTTAATTAATTTAACTGTGCATATTAGTATCTTAAAACTATCACTACTGTCATTCCTTAATTGAGCTGAATAATATTCTAAACGTTTTGGACAGCTGTGAATGTGTGGAATGTGTATTGTGTTCCAAATTAAATAGGAATTGATTTTGAAAACGAAAGGTTTTAGATTTAGCTAAAAAAATTGAGCATTAAATTTCTAAAATGTATTTTACCGGCAGTATTTTTAACACTTAATTTCCTTCATCATGAAACACTCAAAGAGAATTTTAATTTATTCAGTTTTATTAATTACTGTTATCCTCATTAGCAGTGCTGATAACACTAATAATAATTCGAAATTGAGTTATCGGTTATCTCAGAGAATATCCACTCAAAATTCTGAGGAGAGCAACTTAGTCTGGATTTTCTTTAAAGACAAGGGACCCGATGCTGTGAACAGATTAATCTCACCAAATGATTTTCTAACAAAGGAATCAGTTGAAAGAAGAATGAAAAGAATCAGGAGTGATAATATTATTGATGAGAGGGATATTCCTGTTTATGCTAACTATATAAATGAAATTAAAACCGGGGGAATTCGAATCAGACAAAAGTCAAAATGGTTTAATGCTGTTTCATGCTATGTAAACAAACAGCAGATAGAGCGGATTTCTTCAAATGATTTTGTGATGAAAATAGATTTTGTAAAAAAGTATAAAAAAGTCAGGGAAAAGGATGAGACAACGTCAGGAAGTACAGCAAATTTTGAAATCCCTCAGACTGATAATATATCGGAAATATACGGACCTTCTTTTAATCAGGCAGAAATAATTAATCTCCCGCCGGTTCATGACCGCGGATTTAACGGGGCACAAGTGTTGATTGCATCTTTCGACGCAGGGTTTGATAACCTTCAGCATCCGTGTTTTTCAAATATACGTTCAAAAGGATTGCGGACTTATGATTTTGTAAACGGGGATACAATAGTTGCCAATGCTCCCGGAAGACAAGGAAACGGGGCACACGGAACACTAACACTTTCACTTGTCTGCGGATATGATCCTGGAAATCTCGTATCACCGGCATTCAATTCAAAATTAATCTTAGCCAAGACCGAAAACACTCAAAGCGAAACCCCATTGGAGGAAGACAATTGGATTGCTGCTGCCGAATGGGCTGACAGCCTCGGTGCTGACATAATCACATCCTCATTAGGATACCTTGATTTCGATCCGCCATATGGCTCTTACACATGGGAATCCATGGACGGAAACACTGCACTTATTACGAGGGCAGCCGACATAGCAGTCAGTAAAGGAATAGTTGTAGTTATTTCATCGGGTAATGACGGATTTAATCCTGATCACAACACTCTCCATGCGCCGGCAGACGGAGATAGTGTCATTACAGTTGGAGCATTAACTTATTTTGGAGTTCGTGCAGCTTATTCATCAGTCGGTCCTACTACAGACGGAAGAATTAAGCCGGATGTAATGGCAATGGGATCAAACAATTTTACAGCGAAAAGCGGAGCAGGCAGCACCGGATATACTGCATCCTCCAGCGGGACTTCTTTAGCTTGTCCAATGGTAGCCGGAGTTTGCGCATTAATGCTTTCTGCAAATCCGGATTTGTCACCGATAGAAGTTCGTAACATTATAAGGAATACAGCTGACAGCAGTTTTGCTCCCAATAACTTAAGAGGATGGGGAACAATTGATGCTTTAAAGGCAGTAAAGAATGCGGTAAATACACATGTCTCTAATCCTGCTGATTACCAGCTGCTGCAAAATTACCCGAACCCGTTTAACCCCTCAACGACTTTCAGATTTAATTTAAATAAAAGCGCAAGTATAAGTCTTATAATTTATGATATCGCAGGTAAGGAAGTTGACAAACCTGTTGCCGGGAAGTTTTATACAATAGGGGGTAATGAAATCACTTACTCAAATCCTAATTTAAGCAGCGGGGTATATTTTTATTCTTTAATTGTGAACGGATTACTGATCGATACAAAGAAGATGATACTGATATACTGAATAAATGTATAAAATCAAATCACTTCACTAAAAGTTAATGATTAAGTTTTTGATATCTGCCTATCCTATGATGAATTTGTAAACCTGCGCTTCAGATACAATGATGTTTGATTTTACGCTATACATATTGCTCTGCAAAAATTTGCAATGACATAAAACCGCAAAAAAGAAAAGTGTTTAAGCAAAAAGCCGCGGAATTTTTCTTACATTTCATTAAGCCCTTTGTGTTTTTAAAATGAGTAAAATCTTTAAACAATGAGTTAAGAAATAAATTTTTTAATAATTAAAAAATATCTATGCCGAAAAAAATCAAATCAGGATTAATTCAAATGAGTTTGCCTAAAACTGAAGGCGAAGGGACAATTCGTGAAATAGTAGATGCAATGGTTGACAAACACATATCATTCATTGAAGATGCAGGGAAAAAAGGTGTTCAGATACTTTGTCTGCAGGAAATTTTTAACACCCCGTATTTCTGTCCCGGTCAGGATAAAATCTGGTATGAATCTGCCGAATCAGTTCCGGGACCGATAATAGAAAAAATGCAGATGTATTCAAAGAAATATAACATGGTAATGATTGTTCCTATTTATGAGAAAGAGCAAGCGGGAGTTTTGTATAACACAGCTGCGGTCATTGATGCGGACGGAACATATCTCGGCAAATACAGAAAAAATCACATTCCCCATACATCGGGTTTTTGGGAAAAATTCTTTTTTAAACCCGGAAATCTCGGATATCCGGTTTTCCAAACGAAGTACTGCAAGATTGGTGTTTACATTTGTTATGACAGGCATTTCCCGGAGGGAGCAAGAATACTGGGATTGAACGGAGCCGAAGTTGTGTATAATCCGTCCGCAACTGTTGCCGGACTTTCACAATATCTGTGGCAGCTTGAGCAGCCCGCTCACGCAGCAGCTAACGGATATTTTATGGGATGCATTAACCGGGTTGGAACCGAAAAGCCATGGAATTTAGGAAAGTTTTACGGCTCATCTTACTTTGTTGATCCCCGGGGGCAGATATTTGCCCAGGCATCCGAAGATAAAGACGAGCTGCTGATTGCCGAATTTGATCTTGATATGATTGAAGAAGTCAGAGCGACGTGGCATTTCTTCAGGGACAGAAGACCTGAAACATATGGGAAGATGACAGAGCTTTAAGAATTAAGAATTAAGAATTAAGAATTAAGAATTAAGAATTAGGAATTAAGAATTAGGAATTAAGAATTAAGAATTAGGAATTAAGAATTAGGAATTAAGAATTAAGAATTTAGGAATTTAAGAATTAGTCAGTTACATATTAAATTCGTCGCAAAATGGTAAGAAATTGATTGAGAAAACCTATTCTACTTCTAAGTCTCAAAGACTCTTAGAAAAAATTTAAAAATAATTTACTTTGAGTCTTCGAGTCTTCGAGGTAAAATAAAACTCTTGATATTTATCTACACAAATCTTTTACTTCCCAGCATTGCCTCAGAATCTCTTTGACATTTGAAGTAAAATCTTGTAAGTTGTAATTTGATTTTAAAGCAAAACCAGATTTATTAAAGCATGGGTGAATTTATAAAACCGGGCAGTGAACACGAGTTTGAGAAAAACTTCGGTCCGATAAAGCCTTTAATGAATGACACACAGGCTTATTATGAGAGCTCAAGATGTCTTTTCTGTTATGATGCTCCATGTGTTAAAGCATGTCCGACTCATATAGACATACCTTTATTCATACGTCAGATTAATTCAGGAAATCCACTTGGAGCCGCGAAAACAATTTATGATTCTAATTATTTCGGTAATACCTGCGGAAAAGTTTGTCCGACTGAAGTTCTTTGTGAAGGCGCGTGCGTTTATAATCTTCAGGAAGTGAAGCCTATTGAAATTGGAAGGCTGCAAAGTTATGCCACTACAAAATCAATTAAAGAAAATATAAAATTTTATCAGATAGGAAAGTCTACCGGTAAGAAAGTTGCCATAGTAGGAGCCGGACCCGCCGGAGTGTCATGCGCATGCGAACTGAGGCAGCTCGGACATGATGTAGATATTTATGAAGCGAAAGCTAAGCCATCCGGACTGGCCATTTACGGTGTGGCTCCCTATAAGATTACAGATGAAGAGGCTCTGAATGAAATCGATTATCTGCAAAATCAATTTGGATTTAAAATATTTTACAATTCACCTGTTACGTCTCATAAAGAATTTGATCACCTTGAGAAAAATTATGCTGCAATATTTCTTGCTATCGGATTAGGTGATACAACGAATCTGAAAATAAAAGGTGAAGAGCTGGAAAACTGTGTCGGTGCAGTGGAATTCATAGCTGAACTTAGAACAGGGAAACACAGGACACGGGTCGGCAAAAAAGTTATTGTCCTCGGAGCAGGAAATACTGCAATGGATGCAGCATCCGAGTCCGCCAGAATGGGTGCTCAGAAAGTTTTACTTACATACAGACGCTCTAAAGATGAAATGAAAGCTTATGATTTTGAGTACAAACTTGCTAAAAGTGTTGGGGTGGAAGGGATGTTCAATGTTTCACCTGTTGAGATCTTAGGAAACGGAAAGGTCGAAGGAGTAAAATTCATCAGGACAGCAGGCAGTAACGGGAGAATTGATGCCATTAAGGGAAGTGAATTTACAGAAGAATGTGACATGGTTATTAAAGCAACAGGGCAGTCAAAGCAGATTGAACTGCTGAAAAATATTTCCGGAATCAAACTTGATGAAAAAGGCAGGATAATCACGGATTCAAACACTTATCAGACAAATAATCCTAAATATTTTGCCGGGGGAGATGTACATAACGGAGGTGTAGAAGTTGTGAATGCAGTTGCTGAAGGTCAGTCTGCAGCAGGGGGGATTGATAAGTATTTAAGTAATTGAGTTTTGTAAAGTTCATAAAGTTCATAAAGTTTATAAAGTTCATAAAGTTTATAAAGTTTATAAAGTTCTTAAAGTTTATAAAGTTTATAAAGTTCATAAAGTTCATAAAGTTCATAAAGTTTACAAATTTTACAAACTAAACAATGCCTGATTTATCAGTTAACTTTGCAGGAATAAAATCACCGAATCCATTCTGGCTTGCATCTGCTCCTCCGACTAATTCGGGGTATCAGATTATGAAAGCTTTTGAAGCCGGATGGGGCGGTGCTGTGTGGAAGACACTAGGTGTACCGATCATTAATGTTTCCAGCAGATACGGAAGTGTAAATTACAGGGACAACAGGATGATAGGTTTCAGCAATATTGAATTGATCACTGACCGTCCGCTGAAAGATAATTTAAAGGAAATTGAGGAAGTAAAAAAATATTTTCCGGATAATGCAGTTATTGCTTCACTTATGGTTGAGTCGAGGGAGCAGTGGCATCAGATTGTTAAGGATGCTGAAAATGCAGGTGCAGACGGACTTGAATTAAACTTCGGGTGTCCGCACGGAATGTGTGAAAGAGGAATGGGCTCTGCAGTCGGACAGGAGCCTGAAGTACTGAAGATGATTGTTTCATGGGTAAAAGAAGTTGCATCCAAACCCGTTATAGTAAAACTCACGCCGAATATTTCCGATATTACTGAACCGGGCCAGGCAGCAAGACTTGGCGGAGGCGATGCGATTTCTCTGATAAATACAATCCAAAGCATTGTCGGAGTGGATATAGATAATTTCGTTCCTTATCCTTACGTGGACGGTAAAAGTACTAACGGCGGTTACTGCGGACCGGCTGTAAAACCAATCGCACTTAACATGATAAAAAACTGCGCGCAGGATCCGTCAATCAATCTTCCGATCTCAGGAATCGGAGGAATTGAAAACTGGAGAGATGCAGTTGAATTTATTTTACTTGGAGCAACAACAGTACAGGTATGCACAGCTGTGATGCATTACGGATTCGGAATTATCCGGGAAATTATACCCGGTTTCGAAAGATACATGAGCGAGAAAGGATTCAGCAAAATCAGTGAGATGACGGGAAAAGCTCTTCCAAATGTAAAATCCTGGGAAGATCTGAATCTTGATTATAAAATCATTGCTGAAATTAATAAAAACAAATGCATAGGATGTCAGCTTTGTTATATTGCATGTGAAGACGGGGCACATCAGGCAATCGGTCTTTCACATAACGGAACGCGCGTTCCTTATATTATAGAAGAAAATTGTGTAGGATGCAATTTATGTTCACTGGTGTGTCCGGTTGAAGATTGCATAACAATGATCAGAAAGGATGACGGCAAATTAGTTGAGACATGGAAAGAGAGGACTCGGCTGGGCAGCATTCCTACAACATTCGATGATAAACTTGCGGGAGGTCTGCATCATTTCGTTCCGGAACCATTAACTGCACTGAAAAAACCACGTTAATCTTCCGAAAAAGAATCAACAAGCAGTATGCTCAGAGCAAAGTTTGATTCTACTATTTAAAATTACTTTGAAAGTATTTTATATTCTCAGTATTATTATTTTCAGAAGTAATTAATATAAAATCATCTTTACACCATTTTATTTAATCCCTTGAAGACTTCGAAACTAAATAAATTATTAGAGAGAAATCAAATTTGAGTTTATCATTAAATGAACTGAAGAATAGATTTAAGAAGATAAAGCTGATCGTTTCTGACATTGACGGAACCCTTGTAAACAGTGAAAATGAATTAAGCCCGCAATTAAAACAAGTTGTAAAGAAACTTCAGGATAATAATATTTATTTTTCTTTAGCGTCACAGAGAGTACATTCCTCAATTTATCCGATAGCAACAGAACTTGATATAAAGGTACCTTTCATATCATTAAACGGTTCGCTAATTCAGGATAGTGAAGGAAAGATAGTTTTGAATAAATCCGTCATTGACAAAAAATATGTCGTGAAAGCACTAAAGCTTGCCGAGAGATATTATGTGAAGATAGCTCTGTGTCATAACGATGAAATAGTATATACAGAAGACAATTCAGTAATAAAAGATTTTATGTCACGGCTCGGAACTACTTATACATTGATTAAATCATATGATAAATATCTTGATGATGTCCTTGAAATTATAATGTCCGGCAACGACAAAAAGATCATGAAACATATTCATGGGAAAATGGTGCCTCCCTTCGGATTTTTTCTGAGAGTAAAGTATAACCGGTCACAGTCTTTTAAAGGTGTTTACAACGTTGATGTTATAAGGAAAGGAATAAATAAAAGAACAGGTCTGAATATTCTTGCGAAATATCTAAAGCTTAAAAAAGATGAAGTAATGGTTTTTGGCGACTGGTATAACGACAGGGATTTGTTTCAGTTCGGAGGAACGAACATCGCGCTTAAAAATGCAGTTGATGAATTGAAAGATTTGGCTGATTATGTAACCGACAAGTCTAATGAGGAAAACGGTGTCGGAGAGTTTCTGAAAATGTTTTATGACACAATAAAATAAAATTTTTTGAAAAATCCGGATTACGATAAAATTGCAAAATACTATGATACTGTAATAGGAAAAGGATATGAAATTAAAAATTATCTTAATGAAAAAATCAACAAGTATAAAAGGAATGTAAAATCTGTTCTCGAATTGGGATGCGGCACAGGGACAAACCTTTTAAGCTTTAAAAAAGATATTGAAGTTTTTGGACTGGATATTTCACGTGAAATGCTCAGGATTGCAAAGAAGAAAGTTCCGGAAGGCAATTTCTATTTACAGGATATCAGAAATTTCAGGCTAAATAAAAAATTTGATCTTATAATTTGTCTGTATGATACTCTGAATCATATCTTGATTTTCAATGACTGGAGAAGACTTTTTTCAAATATAAAAAAACACCTTAACTATAACGGGCTTTTTATATTTGATATAAATGCAATTGCAAGATTAGAATACATTTCAGCTATTTCACCAATTGTCCATGAATTTGATACAAATTACTTAATAGTCGATGTGAGGAAGATTTTTAAAAATACATTCAATTGGAATCTTAAAATCTTTGAGAAGAAAACGAAGAATGAGTTTACTCTGCTTGAATTAAACATAAAGGAATCATCGTTCAGGATTGAAAAAATTGCAGCAGAGCTTATAAAATATTTTGACATTAAAAGAATTGAGGATGAGAATGGCAGAAAAGTGAAGTATGATTCTGAAAGGATATTTTTTGTGTGTCAAAATAACGATCTCAAAGACCGAAGGGTATAAGTGTTAATCAGAAGTGGGAAATAAGTATTAAATAAAAATATTGTAATGAAAAAAATTGTCGAATGTGTACCTAACATTTCAGAAGGCAGGGATGAAGCGATAATCAATGCATGTGCTGATGCAGTTCGTAAAGTCAACGGTGTAACCCTGCTTGACGTAGATCCGGGCAAATCTACAAACAGGACTGTATTTACTTTTGTAGGAGATCCCGAATCAATAGTCGAAGCAGCATTTCAGTTTTCGAAAACTGCATATGAATTAATTGATATGACAAAGCATTCAGGTGAGCATCCGAGGATGGGTGCAGTTGATGTAGTTCCTTTTGTGCAGGTTGCAAATGTAACGACTGAAGAATGTGTTGAATGTGCAAAGAAATACGGTAAGAGAGTTGGTGAAGAACTTGGCGTCCCGGTTTATCTGTATGAAGAAGCTTCTGTTAACCCCGAAAGAAAAATGCTTCGTCAGATACGTTCGGGTGAATATGAAGGTATTAAAAATAAAATTTATAAACCCGAATGGAAGCCGGATTTCGGTCCGCAGGAGTTTATTCCGAAATCAGGTGCAACTGTAACGGGATCAAGATTTTTTCTGATTGCATATAATGTGAATATACTCGGTACCAAAGAGCAGGCTCATAAGATTGCTTTGAATGTGCGTGAACAGGGAAGAAGTGAAACCGAGCCAGGGCGTTTGAAAGCAGTCAAGGGAATCGGATGGTATGTGAATGAATACAATATGGCTCAGGTGTCGATGAATCTAGACAATTATAAAATCACTCCGCCGCATATTGCGTTTGAAGAGTGTGCAAATGATGCACGTGAAATGAATCTTGCAGTTTGCGGAAGCGAGCTTGTAGGATTGATCCCGCTTGAAGCAATGATGATGGCAGCTGAATATTACATTGAGAAAGAAAATTTATTCATACTTGATGAAATGCAAAAGATCAGATTGGTTATAGACAGACTGGGGCTTTCATCTATTTCGGAATTCAACCCCGGTAAGAGAATTATAGAATACATGATAAAGAAAGATTCCCATGAACCTCTTGCATCAATGACGGTAAGAAACTTCGTCGAATTAGTAGGTGCCAGGACTTCAGCTCCAGGCGGCGGCAGTGTTTCGGCATTGATTGCATCATTAGGAGCAGCGCTCGGAGCAATGGTAGGATGGATGAGCTACGGCAATAAAAAGTTCGAACATCTCGATCAAACAATGAGAAAATTAATTCCGCCTCTTCATATTAAAATGAAAGAACTTATTCCTTTGATTGATGCTGATACAAATGCTTTCGCCGATTACATGACTGCGGTGAAACTGCCAAAAAAAACCGAAGCTGAGCAAAAACTTCGTAAGGAAAAAATGCAGGAAGGACTGAAAAAAGCTGTTAATGTTCCCTTAACCGTGATGAGAATTTCGGATTCCTGCTGGGAGTGGATGATAGAGATGGCAAAGCACGGAAACATTGCATCGAAGAGCGATTTGGAAGTCGGCGCAAAGTCTCTGGAGACAGGCATCTGGGGAGCTTTTAAAAATGTAGAAATAAATCTGCCGACGATTGAAGATGAAAAATATAAGAAGGAAATTTTAAAGGAAGCGAATTCGATACTGGAAAATGCCGGGAAGAATTTTAAGGAAGTGTGTGAAGTGCTGGGGAAGAGATAGAGAGGCTTGGATTAAATTATAAGCTCTGATTAAAAATGTCTCTTGATTATTTTCAAGCTTTTATTTCAGAAGCAACATTCTTTTTGTCATGATAAAACCATCCGTATCAATTTTATAATAATAAACTCCGCTTGAATAATTACTGCCGTTCCATTGTACTTCATAGATTCCCGTATTTTGTTTTTCATTAACAAGTGTGACAATTTCATTTCCTAAGATATTATAAACTTTTAAACTGATGAACCTACTTTCATTTACCGAATAACGAATAATTGTTACAGGATTAAACGGGTTAGGATAATTCTGATATAGATAAAATTTATCCGGAACCGAACTACTTATTTGGATAATCGGTATGATGCTTCCGCCGTCAGTGGTTTTAATTATTGTTCCGCGATCACCTGCTGCATATCCGGTGATTGAATTTGTAAAATAAACTGAATATAAATTGTTGCTGGTAACCGGTGCCTGCTGAATCCAATTTGCACCGCCATTGGTTGTTTTCAAAATTATGCCATTCCAGCCTGCACAATAACCGGTATTAGCATTTACAAAATAAATTGATTGAAAAGTATTCGTGTTTCCAAAAAGCTGACTTGTCCATATTAGGCCGCGGTTTGTTGTCCTGTAAATTTTTCCATTATCCCCCGCAACAAATCCTGTATCTTGATTCGGAAAATGAACCGAATTTAATCTGTTAGGCGAAACACTTCTTGTACTCCAATTATCTCCTCCATTTGTTGTTTTAAAAACAAACCCGTTAGCTGCTGTTGCAAAGCCGTTATTGATATCCGTAAAATAAATAGAAATCAATCCAGTATTCATATCTGTAGCTAACTGTATCCAATTACTTCCTGCGTTGGTTGTCTTATAAATTGATCCCCCGGTGAAGGAATAAGCTGTTATATAACCGGTGTTTGAATTAAAAAAATAGACGGATGTAAAATACAATGTATTAAATTCCTGACTTTCCCAATTTGTGCCTCCGTCCGTAGTTTTAAAAACTTTAGAGTTCCCTGAAAAGATAGAATCTCCGACGACATATCCCGTATTATCATCAGTAAAATAAACCGATCTTAAACTGTAACCATTTTTAACAATATGTGAACTCCAATTTAGTCCGTTATTTGTAGTCTTTAAAACAGTACCTTGTGCGCCTGCTACATAACCGGTATTAGCAGAAGGAAAATAAATTGAAAACAGATTAAGAGTTTGAGAAAAACCTTTGGTTATTAAATTCCAATTCATACCAATTCGCTTTAGTATCACGCCGTTGCTGCCGGCTGCCACTGCAATGTTGGAATCATCCGTCCAAACCGAAGAAAAATTATTTTGAATATTGGCTATAGCAAAATCCAGATTCCAGTTCGTACCGCCGTTGGAAGTTCTCCATAATTCCAGAGATCCTCCAAAACTTCCGGAAGCGTAACCGTTATTTAAATCCGAAAAATTTATGGAAGAAAAGGAAGCACTTGATGAAGTGTTTTGAACAGTCCAGTTATTTCCGCCATTAGTTGTGTGTATGATAATACCATTGTTTCCTGCTGAATACCCGGTATTACTGTTTATAAAGAAAATTGAATTTAAAGGAGTATTAGTATTCGAAAATTGTTCGTACCAGTTTACACCTGCATTTGTTGTTTTATAAATGTTATTTGCTCCGACTGTATATCCCGTATTTATATCGGTAAAAAAAATTGATTTAAGGAAATAAATGATTCCTAAGCTTCTGTTAACCCAGTCAATTCCGCCATTGGTCGTTTTAAGCAACAATCCGTACGAACCGACGGCATATCCGGTATTCTCATCTGTAAAGTAAACAGAATATAATTCATCATTAATATTTCCGAATATCTGGTTAGTCCAGCTATTTCCTCCGTTTGTAGTCTTAATGATTTTTCCGAAAAGTCCTACAGCAAATCCGGTATTTCCATTAATGAAATAATGAGAGTATAAATTTACCGTCGTATTGCTAAATTGAGTTGTCCAGTTATTTCCGGAATCCGTCGTTTTCAAAATACTTCCGTAATTACCGCAAATAAATCCGGTTTGTGAATTTACAAAACTCACACAATTCAGACTATTCCCTGTCGGATAAGGATTTTGCCAGAACCAACCGGACTGGGCAAAGAGAATATTTGAACTTATTACTAATGAGATTAGGATATATGATTTCACAAAGCAATTAATTTGATATTATTTTCATAATAATAAACTTGTGAATTCTGAAATAATTTATACATTATTCAAATAATAATCTAACCTTTTAACAGCCTGATTCAGAGATTCAGATGGAATTTCATCGAGATAATCCAGATGAAAATTCAGAATTACTTGATGCAAATTGCCTACACCAAAGTAAAGTAATCCTCATTCCCGAAGTAATGATGCCTGATTATTTTTGCTTTGACAAGATTTACAAGTGTTCTGCTGGCGCGTCTTTCAGAAATGTTGACCAGTTTCTTGAAACCCTTCACCGTAATTTTTTCGTTCATGCTGAGAAATTCAAAAAGAGTTTTTTCCATGTCACCTATGAAAATTTTTACAGGAGGAGAATCAGCATTAGAATTTTTAAGAATCTTAACGGTTTCCTTTGAAGCCAAAATACTCTTATCATTAAGACGGATATAGACCTTCATTTCTCCGTCTTCATTTTCAGAAATTAATCTGTGCGGTTTGGTTTTGCTTTCTTCAATGTTTACTACAACAACATCTTTGTTACGGATCAGCAATATTTCTGTTGAATATTCTACTGCAGGTTCGCAGTAAAATTCGGCGGCGGTGGAAATCAGTTCAAGCTCTCCTTTTTCACTTTCTACTCCCTTGATGCTTTTGTCATCATCGACGCCGAAAATAATCCTGCCGCCTTTTGAATTCGCAAATGCAATCATTTCTTTTGCAATCTTTTCCGGAGATGAAAATTTCCTCTTGAACTCTACTTTATCGTTCTCCCCGTTTTCTATTAACTCGTTAAGTTCGATTAAATACATTTTAATTATAAATATTCAGATTAGTTTTTCTGTCTATATAATCCTGAAGAATTATTTGAGCGGAGATGCTGTCAACACGCCCTTTTTCCCTTCTTTTACTTTTACCTAAACCCGAATTCTGAATGCTGTTCTTTGCAAGACTGCTGGTTAATCTTTCGTCAAAAAAAATTATTTCCGCTGTTATTGAATTATCCGACAGAAATTTTTCAAGTGTGTTTTTAAATTCTTCTGTTTTAATTGTCTGAATAGTTTTTTCCGATTTAAAGTTCAATGGATAACCGATGATGATTTTCGATACTTTTTCTTCCTTTACAATGGTAAGTAGTCTGCTTAAAAAATTTTTATCGTTTGTCAAATGCTCTCTGGAGAAGGAATATTTTTTACTTTCATCGCTTACGGCAATCCCGATGCGCTTTTCGCCGTAGTCAATTGCAAGATATTTTGTGTTTTGATACATAGTCAATAGTCAATTAGTCAATAGCCAATAGTCCATAGTGAATAGTCAATTGTAAACAGTTAATCTGTAATCTGATTGCTCATTGCTCATTGTTCATTGTTCATTGTTCATTGCTCATAGACTTCTTTTTTCAAAAACTCTTTCAGCCTCTTTCCCGGTTTAAAGTGAATCTTTCTTCTGCCGGGGACAAAAATAAATTCTCCCGTATTGATATTGCGGGCTTTCGGCTTTGGCTTTGTTTTTTTTATTTCAAATACTCCGAATTCTCTGATTTCAATTCTTATCAGTGGATCAGCTTCCATTAATAATTCCCTTACTGATTCAATTAATGAATCTACAATAAGTTTTTGCGTCAATTTTTTTCCAATTAACTTATCATCCAATTTATTTTCAATATCTTTTCTGGTATAAGTTTTTACTTTATTCAGATTTCTCATAGTCATTGTACAACTGTCTCTTTAAATCTTTTATAGTATAAATAAGATGAATAAAAAATTAACGTAAGTGAAACGAAATAAAGATATTCATTTATCTGCAGTGAGACCGGATTATTAATAATTGCAAGCAATATTATTAAACCAATGCTGAATACTGCTATCTTGCCGGGGAAATTAGACATTAGCCTAATGTCTTTTTTTTTATCAAGATACATTCCGAATCCGATTATAAACAGGTCTCTCATCACAACTATAATTACAAACCAAAAAGGAATTTTTCCCAGATACAAAAGTAACAATGAAATCACTATCACAGAAATTTTGTCGGCAAGAGGATCAATGACTTTGCCGAATTCGGAAACCTGATTAAACCTTCTGGCTATAAATCCGTCAAGCAAATCTGAAAAATACATACATAGAACTAAAATTATTAATAACGTATTTTTGGATTCAAAATTTGTAAGCATGAGAAAACAAACAGGGATCAGCAGTATTATTCTGAGAACAGAGATTAAATTCGGAATATAAAAAAATTCTTTGTTTACGTTCACGAAGTGAAAATAATTATAAAGCAAGTAATATTCAAATTTAAAATATTTAAGTGGAAAGAATATATTTTGACAATGCGGCTACAACTAAAATAGATGATGAAGTGCTTGAGGCTATGATGCCGTATCTTAAGGAAAATTTCGGGAATGCGTCTTCAATACATTCGTTCGGAAAAACGGCTAAGGTTTTGCTTGAAGATGCGCGCGATACGGTAGCCGGCTTTATAGGAGCAAATCCAAAGGAGATATTCTTTACCAACAGCGGGACAGAATCGAATAACTTTGCATTAAAGGGGATTGCATACAAATTTCTTAATTCGGATAAAAATCATATCATAAGTTCTTCCATTGAGCATTCGGCAGTACTCGATACACTACGGTATCTTCGGGACAAATTTAATTTTGAATTAAGCTTAATTAAACCGGATAAGAAAGGTCAATTATCACGCGATGAAGTTGCTGCTGCAGTCAAACCCGGGACTTTTCTGATTTCAGTTATGCATTCTAACAATGAGACCGGTATAATAAATGACATTAAAGGCATTACAGAAACAGCGCGGGAAAATAAAATTTTCATGCATACCGATTCAGTACAGAGCATCGGAAAGACGGAGTTTAATGTAAAAGATTTAGATGTAAATCTTGCGACACTCTCAGCGCATAAGATTTACGGACCGAAGGGAATTGCTGCGTTATACATAAAAGATAAAACACCGGTTGAAAAATTCATTCACGGCGGGATGCAGGAGCGCGACATGCGCGGAGGTACTGAAAACATTGCGGCAATAGCAGGATTTAAAAAAGCAATTGAGCTAGTAAAATTAAATTCTGAAAACGATATCAGACATTATGGAGTATTAAAGAATTACTTGATTGAAAAATTAAAGGAGAATTTCGGAACAGCTGTTTTATTTAATTCATCCGATGAAGAGTCTTTGCCCAACATAGTAAACATATCATTTGATTCCCAAATGGTTTCTTATGATGAAGAAATGATTTTAATTCAGCTCGATATAAAGTGCATCGCAGTTTCCGGAGGTTCAGCCTGTACAGCGGGAACACACAAGCCGTCATATGTTTTGACCGAACTTGGCAGGGACAGAAAAACTGCACTTGGTTCGCTCAGAATTTCTTTCGGGAGACAAAATAATTTAAATGAAATAGATCATCTTATTGAAAGTCTCGGATCAATTTTTAAAGTATGATTGGAAATTATCATAACAAGTGGAATGCTGATTTGTTAAACCCAAACTGTTCAATAGAAAATTAAGAAACTATTTAAACGCAAAGAATGCAAAGTACTTACGCGAAGATCGCTAAGAATTTTTTGGTGCTATATGATTTACTGTGGAATTGTTTATTACTGGAAATATATTTTTCACTAATAAAATCAGCATATCTGTCATTCCCGAGTGCTCCAGAACTGTCCGAAAACGATTAAGTTTGGTTTGCCACAAAGACTCAAAGGCTCAAAGGATTTTGTTTTGAAAGTTTTTTAACTTTGAGTCTTCGAGACTTTGAGGCAATTTCCTATTTTCGGACAGTCTGCTCTTGGCGAGAATCCAATCATCCGTAATTGAGTAATAAAATTTTTTAAAAATTATTTTTGTAATGGAAAGAACTCTAATTCCATCGTACCTTCTATATAACTTCAAAAAATTTCTTCATTTTTGAAGTTATTTTTCTCAAAAGATAGGGTTCCCTATCGGGATACTAAGTGGTAAAAAAAGTTTCTACTGAACAATCTGGGTTAAAGATATTTATTTTGTTTCTTTTAATTCAAGGTGTCCGTCACTCAGATTTTCACCGGTTGATTTTCTTTTTTTGAATATCACATTTTTCAAACTGATAATTATACCTGAAAAAATATAAAACAAACAAAAGGAAAAAGAACCTTCGCCGTCAGTTGCAATGGTTAAGACAATTGCAAGGAAGACAATTATGAAAATAAGAGGACTTTTTTTTAATGAATACAAAGAAGGTTTAGGGAGTGATTCGTATTTAATCCGGCTTACCATTAATAAAGGAAGGGCAAAGGAAAGTATTATTATCATGATTTCGCTTGCTGATTGGGAAAGAATTTTGTTATGATAGAATAAAATGTAGGTGCAGATTGTAATTGTAGCCATAGGCGCCGGCAGTCCGTTGAATTTTTCTTTGTCGAATCCTACGAGCTGAACATTAAATCTAGCAAGTCTGAGAGAAGCGAACACCATAACTAAAGAGGAAAGGACAATACCTACATCTCCCAATTCATTTAAGTAAATATTATAAAGAAGAAATGATGGTGCAACGCCAAAAGATACAACATCAGACAATGAATCAAGCTCGACTCCGAATGCGCTTGATGAATTGGTTAATCTCGCAGCAAGCCCGTCTATTGCATCAAAGAATGATGCGAAGATAATAAATAAACAGGCATCGGTAAAATTGCCATTTGCAGAAAAAATCAAAGACATGAATCCGCAAAAGGCATTTAATATTGTAAATAAGCTCGGTATGAATTTTCTCGAAATAAACATACATCTATAATTCCGCTATTATCGTTTCACCTCCAAGAACGATCTGATCTATTGCGACTAAAATTTCCGAGTCACGCTTTATCAGTATATCTATTCTTGATCCGAATTTTATCATGCCGAATCTTTCTCCCGCATTCACTTTATTTCCTTCGCTCAGGTCATAAACAATTCTTCTTGCAACAAAACCCGCGATTTGCTTGAATAAGACTTTATGCTTTGTTGATAAATTTTCAATTCCAATTTCAGATCTTTCATTCTTTTCCGATGCTTTATGATTGAATGCAACCAGATATTCACCTTTTACATATTTCAAATATTTTACAATTCCGCTCATCGGGATCCGGTTTACATGCACATTCAATGGAGAAAGGAAGATACTGATCTGTTTCAGAGATTCACCCTTTTCAAAAATATTATCATCATTATTTATAACATCCTGTATAACGACTATTTTACCGTCACCGGGTGATAAGAGCTGATTTTCATTATAGCCCGGAGGCAGTTTTCTTTCCGGATCCCGGAAAAAATATAACGAAAAGAGCCACAGAAAAATTGTAATTCCGGCGAATAAAAATTTAAGAAAAATATTCTGCAAAAAAACAGTCAGAGCACTCAATATTATGCCTGTAATAAAGACTTTCAGCAAAACGTCTTTGCCGTAATGAGTAAGCCGCATCAGACAACTCTGTTTTTAATTTCCATATAGGCTTCCTCGACTTCCCCAAGATCAAATCTGAACCTGTCTTTGTCGAGCTTTTTGTTGGTTGCCAAATCCCAGAGACGGCAGGTATCAGGTGAAATCTCATCTGCGAGAATAATATTGTCGTTTTTATCTTTGCCGAACTCGAGTTTGAAATCAACAAGCTTAATTCCTTTTTCAATAAAAAATTTTTTAAGAAGATCGTTTATCCGGAGAGTCATTTTCCTGATCGTATCCAATTCAAATTTATTTGAAAGTCCGAGAGCAAAAATATGATCTTCCGTAAACAGCGGGTCACCGAGTTCATCCGATTTGAGATAGTATTCGACGATTGGATTTTTGAGCTCTGTGCCTTCGGTAAATCCAAACTTTTTCACAAGGCTGCCTGCGGCTATGTTTCTGCATACCACTTCAATTTTTATTATGTCAACTTTACGTACAAGCATTTCAGTATCCGAAATCATTTCTATGAAATGAGTCGGAATATCATTTTTTTTCAGAAAATCGAAAATTTTGGATGAAATCTGATTGTTAAACTCACCTTTGTGAGCAATCTTATCTTTTTTTAAACCATTAAAAGCAGTTGCGTCATCCTTGAATTTCTGCAAATATACATCCGGCTTATCTGTGGAAAAAATTTTTTTTGCTTTACCTTCGTAGATTAAATTGTCATTCATTAAAGTATAATAAGTAATTTTTTTACAAATTACTCATTTTAAATAAAAGATTCTAATGAATATCATCACAATATCTACCGGGGCAGTAATGAATTTATATTTTAATACCTTGTCTTAAAGGAAATTGTCTGCATGTAGTAAAACAAACTTACCGTAACCAAATTTCTATTTTGCATTGTATAAAAAAGTATAGTTTCTATTTTGCACTAACCTAAAAACATTTTAATGCTCGATAAAGAAATCTTGCTCAAAGCATATGCTTCGATGTGTACTACAAAAAGGATGGCTGAGATATATGATGAGAATAGGCAAATATGCAAATATGTTCACTCCACCTCGCGCGGGCATGAAGCGATTCAGCTTGCGGTTGGAATGCAATTAAAAGAATATGATTACTTAAGTCCTTATTACCGTGACGAATCAATTCTTCTCGGGCTGGGTCTCGAACCTTACGAACTAATGCTTCAGCTTCTAACTAAAGCGGATGATCCTTTTTCCGGAGGGCGTACATATTACGGTCATCCTTCGCTGAAAAGAAAAGGTTTTCCGAAAATTCCTCACCAGTCCAGTGCAACAGGAATGCAGGCAATTCCCGCTACCGGTATGGCACACGGTATCTCATATCTTGAATCAATGGGTCTTGCTGATTCCATTGATAAACCTGTTGTAGTATGCTCTCTCGGCGACGGCTCAGTAACCGAAGGAGAAGTCTCGGAAGCTTTTCAAATGGCTGTTCTGAAAAAACTTCCTATAATTTATCTGGTTCAGGATAACCAATGGGGAATATCTGCTTTTGCCGATGAGATGAGATCAATGGACGCATATGAATTTGCCGCCGGATTTAAAGGATTGAAAAGAATGAGAGTTGACGGAACAGATTTTATTGAGTCATATAAAATATTCGGTGAGGCACTTGAATTTGTCAGAACAAAAAGAAAACCCGTGCTGATCCATGCAATGGTTCATTTGCTGGGTCATCATACATCAGGAGTAAGGAAAGAATGGTACAGACATGATTTGTCTGAAGACGAAAAAGATGATCCTTTTTTAAGACTAAGAAAAGTCCTGAAAGAAATTGGTGTGAGTGAAAATGAATTAATAAAACTTGAACAGGATGGAAAAATTTTAGCTGAAGAGAGTTTCAGGAAAGCAACAGAAGCAGCGGAACCTGAACCGGCATCGTTATATCTTCATGAATTTGCCCCTACAACTATTAAAGAAGAAAAAGGAATAAGAACGCCTGCAGGACGTGAACCTATCATGATGGTTGATGCAGGATTACATGCTGTGAATGAGATCCTGAGGGATAATCCAGAAGCTATCCTTTACGGACAGGATGTAGGGAAAAGATTAGGAGGAGTATTCCGTGAAGCTGCTACGCTTGCTCAAAAATACGGAGAAAGCAGAGTTTTTAATACACCAATCCAGGAAGCATATATTGTCGGCTCGACTGTTGGTATGAGTGCAGTGGGGGTAAGACCTATAGTTGAGATACAGTTTGCTGATTATGCATGGGCAGGAATAAACCAGTTAGTGGTAGAGCTTTCAAAATCATGTTACCTGACAATGGGAAAATATCCCGTTTCTGCTGTTATCAGAATTCCCTGCGGCAGCTATGGCTCGGGTGGCCCGTATCATTCGGACTGCATTGAATCCAGTTTACTTCCAATAAGAGGTATTAAAATAGCTTTTCCCAGTAATGCTGCTGATATGAAGGGACTCATGAAGTCAGCATTTTATGATCCGAATCCCGTAATAATTTTTGAACATAAAGGATTATATTGGAGCAAGGTTCCGGGAACTGAAGCGGCGAAGTCTCCTGAACCGGATGAAAATTACATTATACCTTTTGGCAAAGGAAGAATAGTTCAAGATGCTTCTCAGGAAAAAATTAATTCAGGCGAGACACTCACAGTTATTACATATGGAATGGGAGTACACTGGGCTTTAAATGCGTCAATGAATTTCCCGGGATGCATTGAAATAGTTGATTTACGAACGCTTAATCCTCTGGATGAAGAAATGATATATGAATCAGTTAAGCGCCATGGGAAATGTATTGTAATTACCGAGGAGAAAGTCATGAATTCTTTTGCCGAAAGCCTGGCGGGAAGAATTTCAAAAAACTGTTTTACTTTTCTTGATGCTCCGGTCGAAGTAATCGGTTCGGTAAATATGCCTGCTGTTCCTTTGAATTCGGGACTTGAGAGGGAGATGCTGCCAAACGCCGAGAAGGTTTCGAAAGTTATAGAAAGAGTTTTGAGTTGGTGAAATCAGAATAAATAAAAAAAGTATTGATTACAAAACATATTCATATCCGACGCAGACCATTGGTTTCAATGCATCATCATCTTCAATTACATTAAACTTTTCCTTAATCTCTTCAATATCATTTATTCCACAATCTCCCCGAATAGTCCAACAGCCAAACTTATCCTTTCTGAACAATTCCTTTTGTTCTTTTGTCGGAATCAAACTTAGCTGCCAGTGCCTGCCAATTTCTTTCATTCCGATGTGCTTATAATAATTTATAGAGTCCGGATCCTGTGAATACCAGATGCTTTTATTCATACCATATTTTTCTTTCATGATTTTATGAAGATGCTCTATCATCATTCTCCCGATGTTTTTCCCTCTGTAATCTCTCTGAACTCCAAATTCCCATACGAAAACCTCATTGTTTTTTGACATATTTGAATCTACCTCGCCTGTTACAAATCCGATAATTTTTTCATTTTGACAGGCGACAAGATCAATGGTTTCCCTTTTATAGACCGGCTTTTTGTGAATCACTATCCACCATGCATAAGAGTCAACCATTACACTTGCATGCAAATCCAGCCATTCAAGCTCATCTGTTGATTTGTAATCTCTGATTATTATTTGATCTTTCATAAATATAGATAGGAGGTATGTTAAATGTAAATCAGGACCGGATTCTATTCTCCGGAAGGGTTTTCCGTTTCAGTTTCTTTCAGCAGTTTATCAATTTCTTCCTTTGACAGTTTTGTTTCTTCTTCATTGTTGGTTGCTTCTTTTTGCTCTTCCTGCTCTCCGCTTTCATTCTTAACGGGTTCTTTAATGATTTCTTTACCTTCTGTGTTTGTTGTATCGCCGTTTACCGGATTTATCTTTGATGAATCGGTCGTGTCCTTTACTTCAAGTGAAGCAATATAATCGAGCATCGGATTTACTTTTAAAGTATATTCGGACTCAGGAAATTTTTCTTTAAGCTTTTTGTAGTACAATAGCGAGCTGTCTTTATTCACAAGCTTATTTTCATAAATCCAGCCGATACTATAAAGGGATTTTGCAACCATTGAATCCTGCGGATACCTTATTTCAACTTCGCGCAGCTCCGATACAGCTTCAGAAAATTTATTGGTATTAAAGAAATTTAAAGCTCTTGTGAATATTGCATCTAACGGATTTTGCATTAAACTGTCGTTTTCGGATTTCATTCCTAAAATTTTTCTTGATTCATTGGCATAAATTGTATTCGGGTAGGTTGAGACTATTTTACCAAAGGTCTGATCTGCATCGGCTGTCCGGTTTATATTTTTATAAAAATTACCTAGAGTATATAGAATCTTTACTTGTTTATCCGCCTCCGGAAATTTAGTAAGAAGTAATTTTAAATAATGTTCTGCAGAGTCATTCTGATTAATATTATACATAAAAAGTTCGGCAAGCTCGTAATAAGCATTAAAGGCTTTATCCTCCTTTTCCTTTAACATCAAAGCCTCCTGAACAGCTTTAATTGAATCTTCATTTACTGTCTTAACTTCTTCACCGTCTTTATTTTCAGTTTCACCGCCATTCAATGAAGAATCTTGTTTCTCATTTTTCAGCTTGTTAATTTCTTCCATTACTTCCGCTGGCGGATCAATTATACCTTCATTAGGATTCGCATTCGGATCTACCTGCTGTTCATCTTCAACCGGAGGGATATTTTCCAGTGAATCCATCTTTGTCATTATTCCGGAATTCTTAAAACCTCCCGGTTTGCCTTTTCCGTCACCTTTTGGAGTCTCTTCAGGGGGAGGACCTTGGTTCCTGTTATCAAATCCTTTGTCGCTGCCCTGCTCATTCTCCTGCTCTATTCCTTTTTCTATGTTGTAGTTCCTTCTGTATTTCTCAACCTTTGCGTTCACCGTCGGTATCTCTGTATTCACTGAATCACTCACTTCTCCCTGAAGAGCAAAATATTTTTCATAAGTTGATGATTTAGCCGCGCTTTCTTTATAAAAATCTGAAACAATGCTTTCCTCGGTTGATTTTCTGTAATTGACAAATGCTTCAAGGTAATCATTATTAACATCTTCTTCATGCTTTGCAAGATAATAATAAGCATCAGCTGAAGAAGATGTCCCGGGATATTTTACAATTACTTCATAATACTGCTGCATTGCTTCATCATATTTTTTCTGCAGGTATAAATTGTTTGCAATTTCAAGGTCAACAAGCTGCGTAAACGCCGGTTCATCCCTGTATTTTTTCCTTATTTCCTCCAGCTCTTCCGTAGATTTTTTAAAGTCTTTGTTAATCATAAGTCCCTTAGCATAATTCAACCTGGCATAAAAAATCAGATCAAAATCTGAAGTGTAATTTATTACTTTTTTATATTCTTCAGCGGATAGTTGCGGTTTATATTCCGAAAGAATTTTTGCTAGTATGAACTGTCCTTCGGCTTTCCTCTCATCATTTTTTGAAAAATCAATAGATGCTTTGAAGTAACTGACTGCATCTTCAAAATTTCCGTTATTATATGCAATTATACCCAGATCCCGTGATGCAAGCGAACGTATCTCATTATCAGTTGAATTTTTAACGAGATTCTTAAATATCCTTTCACCTTCTTCCCTTTTTCCTATTTTAGTTTTTGTTTGTCCCAGAAACAATATTGCTTCGTCCGCTAATTCACTGCCCGAAAACTTAGAAAGGAATTCATTAAAGGTTCTCTCAGCTTTAAAATAATCTTCCTCAAAGTAGTATGCCTTCCCTATTATTAAAACTGCATCATCAATATACCTGCTGTTTTTATGAAACTGAATTATTTTTGAGCTCCGCTCAATAGCTTTATCCAGTTTATCCTTTACACCTGCCGATATAGGCGGTGTAATTCCTAGCGAGTCAAGCCTCCTGTTATAAAATGAAATCAGTGATGCCCTGTATTCTTCATATGCATCATTAAAATCTTCCTGTGATCTGTAAAATGTATTAAAATAAGCCGTAAAATTCTCGATACGGTTTCCCATATAAAAATAAGATGTGAAATCCTGATAGTTATTTTCGAGTGAAATATCATAATTGGGCTCCTGATAGCTTGAATTCGAATCATACGGACTGTTGGAAATTACCGTATTATGTGTAATATAATTGCATCCGCTGTTTAATATTGCGATTATAAAAAGAAATGAATATCCGGTTGTTAATAATGTAAATCTCAAGGAAAGATTGGATTTTTTGTTAAAAATATTTCTATTAAGCAGTTTAATCAAGACAATATGTATAACTTTTATTGCTTAAAATAGTTCAAAAAGTGTTTAAAGTGTATGAAGCGGGTGGAGTCTATCCAGTGTTTCTTATCTCACTTATTTCAACTGATGAATATACACATGATTCAAATGAGCTTTATAAACTTACTATGAGCTTAACAAGCTCAACAAACTCAATCAACTTAATGCACTCTACACACTCTATGCACTCTACACACTCTACACACTCTATGCACTCTACACACTCTATGCACTCTACACACTCTATGTACTCTACACACGCCACACATTATAATATCATTTCATCAATTTTATCCAGCAGCCATTTTTTGGAAACTACTCCCGGCTTCCTTGTCAATTCATTTTTCAAAACAATTAATTCCGGTCTGATGTCGCCTTTTACCGTGTTTTTTAAATTGTAAATTTTTTTAATGTATGTAATGAATTCATTGAACATTCCGGAATCCTGCTTTCTGACCTTCTTGTTTCTCTTTAAAAAATGTCTGAAGCTGTCCACTAATGAATGAAATGATTCCGTCTCGTTTTTACAGAAATAAATCATCAGCAGTGTCTGATTCACATTCAGCCGGTCTGTAAAATTAGCTGTCTGAACTTTAGAAAGACATTCCAGAGCTTTTTCATAATCACCTTTGTAAAGATAAAAACGAGCGTAGCAAAAGTAAAATGTTGAATCCATGAAATCAGAATGAAGCTGCAACTTATATTTATTAATAAACTTTTCAGCCCAGTCTGCTTCACCGGCATCCAGTGCGGATAATGCAGCGGTTTTATAAATATAATGCGCCATGAAATCATTCCCTTCGAAGTATGCCTTAGTCCTTATAAACTCCTTATGAATTTCAAAATTCTCATTATAAAACTTGAAATTTCCCTTCTTAATCTGATGGAGAGAATGATTTGTCAGAACCATGAACATGTTCTTTCTGTCAATTAATGATAATTTTTTATATTGTTTCTTTAATTCACTTTTCAAAGCTTCAAAATATTTTTTCTCCTCCGTCAGATATAACATTACACAATTGTAAAATATGGTTATGTACGGAATATTTGAGAAACTATCATAATTCGTTTCAATAAACTTCCTGATAACTTCCAGAAATCCGAAATCAAATTTATGATCAAACGTAAACTTTGCCTGATTTAGCATTATGGCATAAAGTTTAATGTTTTCGGTAAGATGATAAATATGAAGGTTCTTTGCCTGTTCGCTGAGATTATCGTCGTGAAATAATATCCGGCTTGAATTTACAACTACATTTCTTCGAAGCTCATCTTCGAGAAGAAAATTATTCTGATAATATATTTCATCCCTTACATCTGAACTTTTTAATATCTTTTCAGCTTTCTTAAAATTCATTTTAAACAAAGCTTCCTGCTTCCGGTTAGTCAGCTCTTTTAAAAGCAGATACTGACTATAAAAAGCCTCCCGCTTAAACTGTTTATTTTTCAAAAACTCCTCAGCCAGCTTGAGTAAATCGGAAATCGTATTCCGCATTAAAGCATCATTATACTGTTTAGAAGGATATAGCTTTTTGTAAATATTTTTCCTGTCTGAATTTTCACCGATGAATAATGGAAATTCCTTTTTCAAAATGTTAAAGAATTTTACTATGATGCTCTCACGGTTATAATACGGCGATTCAATAAATGCACCGAACTCTCTGAATTCATCTTTTGAAAAAGTCTTTAACAGATGTATAATTTTGCTGTTGAGCATAATCTTATTTTCAAACAATTTATCATAATATTTTTCTAAAATAAATTATTAAGCGTCAAACGTCAGACGTCAAATGTCAGACGTCAAATGTCAAATGTCAAATGTCAAACATCAAATGGTCAAATTTCAAACGGTCAAATGTCAAATTCAAAAAGGTGTGAAATGAAACACTAACTGTTCATCCTACAAATTAAAAAAAATGTCTTTGCAAATTAAATATTACATATGATATATTTGTAAAGAAATTTTTTCCTGTGAGATTTACAAAACAAAAGTTCTTATCAGCATCAACTTCAGATTTTCTCTCACAGGACAGGTATGAGTCCTCTTGATTTATTCATAAATTACGGGGACTTCATCGCCTGATCACTGCTCCTTTACAAAATAATTTAATAATTAAAATAATATCAGACATGAAAAAATTGTTTTTTATTTTTATTCTAATGTTCGGAAGCCTGATTAATCTGCACAGTCAGACTCTTCAGTGGGCAAGGCAGTATCAGTATACGGCTTTCGGGTTTAATTACACTTCGGGAGTCGCCTATGATAATTCGGGAAATGTTTATGTGACCGGACAGAGCGACTCGATTCAGGGAACTGATTTTACCACGATAAAATATAATTCAGCCGGTGTCTTTCAATGGAGCCGCCGTTATGACGGACCCATAAAGGGACAGGACGATGCCCGTTCTATACAGATAGACGGTTCGGGAAATATATATGTATCCGGCAACAGTGAAGGAACGGATACAACTTTGGAATTTACTACCGTGAAATATAATTCGGGCGGCGTTCAGCTGTGGGCTGCAAGATATATAAATCCTTACGGAGGCAATGGAAATATGGGGAACATGGTAATTGATAATTCAGGGAATGTTTATGTAACCGGAGCAAATCAGGGAGACACATCAGCTTCAGATATTGTCACAATTAAATATAATACTTCCGGTGTTCAGCAATGGGCTGTAAGATATGACAGCGGCAATGACGACTTTCTTCCTTTTGTCAGAGTCAGCAGTACCGGAAATGTTTATGTTACAGGGACGAGTATCAATGACACTACCGGTCAAAACTATGTCACCATAAAATACAATTCATCGGGCGTACAGCAATGGGCTAAAACTTATAACGGGACTGCCGGCGGTGATGATTCTCCTTCGGGCATAGCAGTCGATTTATCAGATAATGTTTATGTCACAGGTACGGTAAACATGAGCAGTTTTAACACTGACATTGCAACGATTAAATACAATTCATCCGGTACACAACAATGGGTTTCAATATATAATGACAGCAGCGATAATGCAGTCAGTGTTGTTGTGGACAATTCAGGCAATGTTTATGTAGCGGGTACAACAAATTATTACAACAGTTTTACAACATCATGTGTCACTGTAAAATACAACTCGTCCGGAGTTCAGCAATGGGCGAAAATATTTACGGCAGTGCAGTTCTCTTCAAATTACCCGATAAAAATTTTAACGGATACTCCCGGAAATATCTATGTAGCTCTCGACAGCTATGACAACGCAACCGGCACTGACATCTCCGTGCTCAAGTATAATCCGTCAGGCGTACAGCAATGGATCGCTAAATACAACTACTCAGGAACGAGCAATGACGGCACTAGTGATATGGTATTAGATGCCTCGGGCAATATACTTATGTCGGGAAATACATTTTCGTTTGTGAATTTTAATACTTACATGACAACAGTAAAATTCTCACAGACCGCTTCAGGATTGTCATTGCAGCTTACAGGATTCATTGAAGCATTCTATAATGTAACATCACATACAATGATAAGCGATACTGCAAGAGTGTATTTGCGCAGCATTGTTTCTCCTTATAATAAAGTAGATTCAGCGAAATCAGTTTTGAATTCTTCAGGAACGGGCACATTCAGTTTCGCAAATGCAGTGAACGGGACTAATTACTATTTAGTGGTTAAGCATAGAAATTCAATTGAGACTTGGAGCAATACGGGAAATGCTTTTGTGTCAAACTCACTTATATATAATTTTTCTTCAGCAGCAACCAAAGCTTACGGCAATAATCAGATTCAAGTGGATCCTGCGCCTTTGAGATTTGCTTTCTTCAGCGGTGATGTAAATCAGGACGGATTCGTTGACTTAACAGATGTGATATTGGTTTACAATGACGCTTCAAATTTTGTGACGGGATATGTAAATTCGGATGTAAACGGAAACAATGTAACAGATCTCACGGACATAATAATTACTTACAATAATTCAAATAACTTTGTGAAGAAGATAACGCCTCCGTGATGGCTGAGTGGTTGAGTGGTTGAGTGGTTGAGTAGGTGGAGTATTGGAATGGCTGAATACTCAACCTACTCACCTACTCAACAAATCAACTACTTAACAAGTATCATAGACTTAGTTTCAGTATAATTATTAATTGTCAGTTTATAATAATAAACACCGCTCGGATAGTTTGATGCATCGAAAGATATATTGTACTCGCCTGAATTTTGTTTCGCATTAACTAAAGTAGCGACTTCATTTCCCTTTGAGTTATAGACTTTCAAACTCACAAATTTCTGAGCCGCAAGTTTATATTTGATTACAGTATTCGGATTGAACGGATTAGGATAGTTCTGATAAAGGCTGAATCCTTCGGGATTAATTTCGGTAATACTGCCGATTGAATTAGGATGCAGATCAAATTTATACAATCCATAAACCGGCAGATGATCCGAACCGTAAGCAAGCGCATCTGCGATACTATCCGGAACAGCTGTGTTAGGTCTTTGATTAATGCTGTCGTTATAATGATTACCGTCATTACCAAATGGCTTGAGTGTATTGGGAATGAATTTAATTCTTCCTTCCTGCGTAAGAGCGCTTGAATTTAAAATGAAATCAAATCTGTCGTCCATACCGCCATTAGACCCGCCGCCGAATGATCTTGTCCGGGTTGACTGAGAATGGTAAGCAGCATAAGAAGCATTATTCCACGTACCCGGAAGATTATAAGGATCGATGAACTGCCCGTCATTTCCAACTTCTACTTCAAGCATTCTAATGTATGCAGCTTCCGTTGACCTGTAAATATTAAAATCACCGAGAATCATAAATTCAGTTCCGACCGGGAAACTGTTTGTAACCGATCTCACGGCATTTACTTCGGCAAGTCTCTGCAGTTCTTCATCAGTTCCCTGGCTGGCTTTAAGATGGCAAACAAATATTCTAATTGTATCGCGTGATAAACTATGAATCAGTGTAAATATATTTATATCACGCAGTGATGTATGTATCGGAGTGTTGCTTAAGAAAGTAAACTTGGAAGTTTTAAAGAATATTGCATTGTCGGTATCAGGACCATTAATAAAAGTACCGGCGGAATACAAGCCGGCTGAATCAGAATTCAGAACGTCATTTAGAAATAAATTCACACCTGATTCAGAAAGTATTTCACAAACTGCCAGTATATCAGGACGTGTATAATCCATTGTCCTCTTGAAATAAGCATTTCTTCCCTCTCCGTTGTTATAGTTAAGCAGATTATAAGCCATAATCATTGCCGTATCCTGTGAGTAAGAAATTTTAAAACAATTCGATAACAGTACAGCTAATACTATTAGCGTAAATTTATTTTTCATAAATGATTTTTATTTGTTGTAATATAATAAGTTGGCAGTGAAATATAAAGATGATTTAGAAAATTTTTGCAGTAAACTAACTGCTAACATATCTTTTGTTTGAAGATATCATATCCATTTAATGAGAACAATAACATCTGACTCAAGTTTATTTACATCTACTTCAGGACATTATCCGAACGATCCGAACGATTAAGCTTGTTCAAAATCAACGGTTTTAAAATTCTATTTTATTTATATTTGCAATAAAAACCATATGAAACAACCTGACTGTATCTTCTGCAATATAGAAGAAAATAATATGATTTTGAAAAACGAATTAGGTTTTGTGATTAACGACAAATTTCCCCAATCTAAAGGACATGTTCTGATAATTCCTTTTGAGCATACTGAAAATTATTTTGACCTCAGCAAAGAATTGAAGGATTCAATGCACGAACTTCTAAATGAAGCTAAAAAATATTGTGATGAAAATTTTAAGCCTACCGGATATAATGTCAATGTCAATGCGGGAAAGAGCGCAGGTCAGATTGTGATGCATGCTCATCTGCATTTGATACCGAGATATTAATAATTAATAAACTGAAGTTACGCATTTTTGTCATTCTGAACGAACGGAGCGAAGCGGAGTGAAGTGAAGAATCCAATAATAGAGCGTAATCAAAGTGTTTGGATTCTTCGCTTCGCTCAGAATGACAAAAAAATGTGTTTTGCGTAACTTCAGTTAAGAATTAGGAATTAAGAATTAGAATTTTATAATAATAAAATGGATAATACATCAACGAATACAATTAATGATACGACAAGTGACGAAAGACTGCTTGCGTTGCTTGCACATCTCTCGATTTTTCTTGGAGGAATTATACTTCCGATTATTTTATGGGCGACTCAAAAGGATAAATCAAAATTTGTAAAATTCCATTCTCTCCAGGCAATATTCTATCACCTTGCTTTTGCAGTTGTTATAATAGCTTATGTCTTTTTTATGGTGCTCCTGCTGATTATTTCCGGGGTAGGATTTGCAGGCTTTTCAAATTCAGGCTCCGGCGGAGAGATGCCGGCCATGATTATAATTCTGATGATAATTTTGTACGGCGGAATTTTAGTTCTTGTATTCGCAGGAATCGGTTATGCAGTTTATCTTGCTATCAAATCTTATCAGGGAAATTTAATCAGGATTCCTGTCATAGGTAAACTCGTTTATAAAAACGTTTATGGGTGAAAATTCTTTATCCTCCCGGACAATTTATTGTGAAAAAATACTTACCTATATACAGTCCCGAAAATTTATATTCTCAATGAATCAACCGTAATTTGAGTATTAGCAGCTCAGTTCCCCTGTATCTGAAATTCTGATTTTTTCAATTTTCTCTTCTGTTTAAATTTTCTTATCAAAAAAAATAATATTAACACTGAAAATATAATAGGAGAGAATGCAACAACGAAAGTAATCAATCCTTTCAATACTTCCGTAAAACCATTCAGTCCTTCTTTAAATGCCTCACTTATTTCATAAAAAAATCCGCCGCCGGATGAAGTCTGCAGCAGAGAAGGTTCAAATAATGAAATTGTTAATGTTGAATATTCCGATTGGTTCTTTAAGTACCGAAGGCGTCCCTCCATTGATTCTATATGTGCTCTTACTTCAGACAGTTTTTGTTCAACCTCCACAACTTCTGTCAGCTTTGCAGTTTTTTCGTTCAGGAGTTTAATCAATCTGTCTTCGAGTGCTTTCTGAGTCTTATGTCTTGCCTCTAAATCAATATATTCTTCTGTAATATCATTACCTGTCACATTCAGAGACATTACTTTTCCAATATTGCTGATATTGCTAATGAAAGAATCAAAATTCGCAGATGGAATTTTTGCTTCGATAAGACCTTGTTTTTTTCCTGAAGCATTTACTGATGAGCTGGAATTCGTAATATACCCTTTTTGTTTGTTAGTTTCCCCGAGAATTAATTTTTCACTCTCATCATAATTTTCTATCTCCAGATTCATATTCCCTGTTCGGATTATCATCCTGTCTTTCGGAATCGGAATGCTTTGATTTAATGGTTGATTAACCGTAGAAACATTTGAAACTTCTCCTGAAGGTTGTACTAAATCTGTAAACCTTGTTTCACTTGAATTATCCCGGATTGAATTATTTTGCTTATTAATTTCGGAATCGCAGGAGTTGAATGTCAATATTACTAAAGTCAGAAGAGCAATTTTTTGAATTTTCATAATTTTTTTTCAATTTAAGTTATTAAGTTCAGTTATTACCTGTCTTTAAAAAAATTGTTCCTTGGAAAATCACGCCCGGGTACCAAATGATAAATTTAACCTTCATGAAACTTTCGAATAATATGAACACTATGGATCTTGATGGATCTTGTACTTAGTGTAAAGCCAATACACTGACTTGTAACTTTGAACCGATAATCGTAATTTATCCCACTATGATTACATTAATTATTTTATTTTTAATAATAATTTCCATTCTGCTTATTGCAGTTGTGTTAATGCAGTCTTCAAAAGGAAACGGATTAGCAGGACCTATAGGCGGTTCGAGCGTTACAATGGCATTCGGAGTCAGAAGGACTTCAGATTTGCTGACAAAATCCACTACTATTATGGCCGCTGTCCTGATGGTAGGATGTATAGTTGTTAATTTAATGATTGGAAGTTCAGGCACAGTTGACGAAAGTATTATTCAGAAAAATGCCGGACAGCAGCAGCAAATGCCTCCACAGAATAATATACCGCCGTCTGAAACCGGTCAGCCTCCGGCTGAAGATCAAAATCAGCAGCAAGATAATTCCGGTCAGTCAGCTCCGACTGAATCACCTGAAAAAAAACAGCCATCTCCTGTAAATACTGAGCCTTTGGATAAATAGTAATGTGAAATTTACAATTAAACTTAAAAAGTTTATATCATGCACCATGAAATATTTTCATGGTGCATTTTTTATTTTACTCATTGTAATGATAATTTCATCAGAGAAAGCATATTCTCAGAAAAATTTTGATAATAACTATTTCAAATTTTCAGGACAAAATTTAAATTATAATCTTAAAAGGTATAATGTACCCGGAGATTCGGTTCAGAAAAAATCCGGGAAAAAGACAATTTTCAGAATGAAAAAAAATCCATGGAAAGCAGTCGCTCTTTCAGCAATTCTACCGGGAGCAGGTCAGTTTTATAATGAATCATACTGGAAAATTCCTGTTATAGCAGGACTCGGAGGGTATTTTGTTTATGAATGGATACAAAATAATAACGAATATCAGGATTACAAACAGCTTTACATTGATTCACAAACGCCTGAAAATCCATCCGGCAATCCTCAGTTGCAAAGCCTGAGAGAATTTTACAGGGACCAGAGAGATGATTTCTTAATCTATTCGCTGATTCTTTATGTTGTAAATTTACTTGATTCCTATGTAGATGCACAGCTCTTTGATTTTGATGTCAGTGATGAAATCAAAATCAGATTGTCAAGTAATCAAAATTTGATAAAACTTGGAATAAATTTTTAATATCCGAAAACGTCTTCCAGAGTAAGGATATCGACCTTTCCGTATTCTTCAAGTGTTTTCATGTCCAGTTTTTTAATGTCTCCCAGAACCAGTATCACATACTTTTTATCCTTGATATACTTATTCTGAAATTTAAGCACATCGCTGATTGTGTAATCAGGAATATTTCTGTAAATGTCCTTTCGTATATCATAATCAACTCCGAGTTTTTTTGAAGCTTCGTAGCTGAACAGAATGTTTGATTTGGTAATTCTCTCGGATTGTATTTGCTTTATAAGAGAATTCTTTGAATTGTTAAACATTATTTCAGTTTCCGGTATATTATTAAGCAGCTCCGTCATCCCGGCCATTGCTTCAGGAAGTTTATCCGCCTGCGAGCCAATGTATGCAACAATATAATTTGATCTGTCCTTTCTGGAAGGTGTCTGATATGAAGAAAAAGTTGAATATGCAAGTGCTTTGGATTCTCTTAGTTCCTGAAACACTATCGAACCCATCCCTCCGCCGAAATATTCATTATAAAGTGAAATAATCGGAATTTTATTTTTATCATATCCCTCGCCCTTTGAAAGCATCACTATCTCTGCCTGCTGCATATCATAGTTTACAACGTAAACTATATTTTCATGAATGTCTTTTTCAATAAATTCATTTACCGCAGGAATTGTCTTTAGCTTAGACGGGGTCTTGTGAAAGTTATTTATTGCCGATACTATTTCATCCGGATTTTTCGGACCGAAATATAAAACTCTTTGCCTGTATGAAAACAGATCTTTGATAATTTTTATTAATTCTTCGGGTTTTATTTTTTCTAATTCATCTTTGGATAATCTGTATGTGAAAGGATTGTCTTTGCCGTATTTCCCGTAATTTACCATGCCGCTCCATAATATAGTATTCTTCGATAGTTTAGCATCCTCTCTTTGTTTCAGAATATCAACTATCAGATTATTCAAGGCTTCTTTATTCGATTTCGGATCTGAGAAGAGTTCTTCCAGAAGTTCAGACGACTCCGTAAAATTTTCATTCAATCCTGATAAGCTCAAGATAACTTCCTCTTCCGTAACTTTGATACTGTATGAGCTCGCTAATCTGTAAAATTCTTCTTTTAATTTCACCGGTGAGAATTCTGATGTTCCAAGATAGTTAAGATATTCAACTGCTAAATTTAGTTTCTTATTTTGGTTAGTACCGACTTCAATAATGTAATGAATATCATAAAGTTCATTTTCCTTATTCTGAAGGTAATAAACCGGAATGCCGTTCTTTAATGTCAGTTCACTTATGTCTTTTTTATAATCCAGAAAAACCGGCTGAATCTCAGCAGTGGGTTCAGTCAAAATCGACTCGGCAAATTCAGACTTATCCTCTTGATTTAATTTAACAGGATTGATTTCGGGTTTTTCAACTTTCTTAATTGTTGTATCTTCGCCAGTTTTTTTATAAACTATTACATAATTATTATTAAGATTTTCAATTGCATAATTTACAACATCCGATTTTGTAACTGATAATAATCTGTCCGGAAATGAAATATATTTTTCCCATGGTATCCCCAGTATAAATGAACCGACAAAGTTGTTCGCTCTGTCTTCATTATTGTCAAGACTTCTGAGCCGGCTGAGCTTAAAGTTGCTTATGATCGCAGGTATGAGCCAATCGGGGAACTTACCTTTTTTTATTAAATCAATTTGTGACATGAGAAGATTCTTAACTTCATCCAGAGTCTGTCCTTCTCTGGGATTACCTCCGAAATAAATAACTGAGTAGTCTTTGTTAATGTCGGTTGATGCGAATGCTCCTAAAACTTTTTGTTCCTGATTCAGATTCAAATCGATCAGTCCCGCGCTGCCGTTACTTAAAATGTATTCAAGGATCAAAAGTATGTCAGCATTTTTTGTGCCTGCTCCCTCAGCCCTGTATCCGAACATTACAGATTCCTGCGAAGGTCCGTACACCGTTTTTACGATAGGTGCAGTGATCGGGTCTTCGGAAGGAGGATTAAAAACAGGAACATCTTTTTTTTGAAGCGCACCGAATTTTTCGTCAATCCATTTTATTGTCTGATCAAAATCAAGATCACCGGAAAGACAAATTGCCATGTTGTTTGGAACATATCTTTCATTATAATAATCAATGATCTTCTGTACTGAAGGATTCTGAAGCTGTTCAACGCTTCCTATTGTTGTCTGTGTACCATAGGTATGCTTTTGAAAAAGTCCGCTGTTTAATGCTTCCCAGACTTTTCTTCCGTCACTATCGAGCCCCCTGTTCTTTTCTTCATAAACTGCTTCAAGCTCGGTGTGAAATAATCTCATCACAGGGTTTCGGAATCTTTCTGCTTCAATGGTAATCCAATTCTTTAGCTGATTTGAGGGTATATCACAATAGTAAACCGTTTCTTCGACTGAAGTATGAGCATTAGACCCAGCTCCGCCTATTGATGAAATCATTTTGTCATATTCATTTGCAATTGCATATTCTGATGCAAGAAATGAAACACTGTCTATTTTATGGTAAATGTTTTTTCTCTCCACTGGATCATTGGTTTTTCTTCTTTGTTCATAAAGAGCTATGATGGTATCAATCAAAGGTTTCTCCTTCCCATAATCTTTTGACCCGAATTTATCGGTCCCTTTAAAAACCATGTGTTCGAGATAATGTGACAGACCCTGTGCGTCGTGAGGATCATTCTTACTACCGGTCGCTACCGCGATATATGTCTGAATTCTCGGAGCGTCTTTGTTTACAGTCATATACACTTTCAATCCGTTATCGAGTGTGTAAATTCGCGCATTCATCGGATCATTTTCTGCGGTTTCATAAGTGTATTGACCGTCCGTACCCGTATTTGTCTGCGCATTGATGCAGGTACCGGTGACGATAAATGCAAAGTATAAAAGAGCAAGTGCTTGTGAAATATTGTGAAATAGTTTATTCATGATTTAATAAAGTAAAAATTGATAATTATTTACGTCAAAATTTTCCGCGTGTTTTATTAGTTTGACAATAATAATTCAATTAAAAAAAATAAAATATGTAAAGTAATGGTATATTCAATATTCAATCTTATAATTAAAATGCAATGAGAAATATACAGAACTGAATTTTATAGATTATAATTCATGATGCTAAACTTTTTTAGTTTCATTTTGTTAACTTCAAAGTAAAAGTAAGCAAACCTTGAACCGTATTGTAATAATTTTTTTATCTGCATTTTTACTGTCTGTCAAATCATTTTCTCAGTCCACGGATATTGAAGAAAGAATAACAGACGTTGAAAGGAAATCAGCAAGAAATGTTTCATGGTTTTTAACTCAGCTTATTCCTTCACCAACCTGGCTCAGTGACAGAAATGCGGACAACAATTCTTTAACATTCGCATTAAGATGGCAGATTACTCCTGTGAATATTTCTTTCAGCACAAACAAATATGTTTCACCTGTTCAGTTCTTTTTTGTGAATCCGATGAGGAAATATACTGGCTCGCTGGAATTTTTTGCACAACCGGAATTGGCTCTCAGATCTAACGATTATTCAGGCTTTAATAAAACAGGAATTGGCTTGGGTTCAAGGATAAACATCCCGTTGAAAAATTACGGCGAACATCTGTACATGTCGATAGGCGGAAAATATACATTTAAAAAAAATGATTCTGAAAACATTAACGGCTACTACGGAGTCGAGGGAGGTGTATATGCAATCTTCGGAATTCTCGGATTACAGGTGAATTATAATTTCAATGAGAATACAAGATACAATTTCGGCATTTATTTTAAATACTGGTAGCATATTTAACCACTAATTTAAAACTCATTGCGAATTTACTGAATTATTTTTATTGATTTCAAAAAAATATTGTTTATCGCTAAAACACAAATGATTCTAAGTTCTTACATTTCAGTTCAAAACTTTAGCTTAAAAAAATTTATTAACGATGTTTAATAAAATGTCAAAAAAATTTGTACTATTCATAACTGTTAGTTTAATATTTACTATATCAGGCTGCGGGTTAATTTTTATTGGAGCTGAAAATGTCAGTGAAACCATTTTTTCATCTCCCCCAAAAATCAAAAGCAAAGTAAAGGATCCGATAAAACCTAATGTTAAGCTTTCAGCTTTCTGGATAGGGCATTCATCAGTTTTGCTTCAGATGTATGATAAAGTAATTTTACTCGATCCTGTTTTTAACAATGTAATAAGCGGAGTAATGACAAGAAAGCAGACTGCAGCTTTTGACATGGATGATCTGACGGAACTTAACATGATACTTATATCTCACGCGCACATGGATCACCTTAGTATTTCCACCTTAGCTGATCTTGAGGATAAATTTCCAAATGCTAAACTTGTATTTCCGGAAGGAACGGAAGAATTTCTTCCCGGCTTTGATTTTGAATTTATAAAACTGAAGACTGCAAACTCTTCTAAAAAGAATTATATAGGTGAAACCCGATCTATTGACAGTTTGAAGATAACTGCAGTTTATTCCTTGCATTACGGCGGGAGATTCGGATTGGACAGTTATCTTTGGCAGATGCCCGGATGCACAGGATACATTATTGAGTACAAAGACGTTACTGTTTTTTATGCCGGCGACACTGCATACGATGACAAAGCTTTTAAAAGAATAGGTGAAAAATTTGAAATTGATCTTGCGTTAATTCCCATTGGTCCTTGCAGAGACTGTGAGGAAATAGCAAATTTCAGTCACGTTGCTTCCTATGGTGCATTGCTTATGTTTGAAGATCTTAAAGCTGATTTTATGACTCCGGTTCATTTCGGCGCGTTGACCTACAGAAGAGATCCTGATTATCCTCTCCTTGTTTTGAAAGAACTGATTGAAAAAAATGACAGGACAAACTCTATGGGTTCAAATAAAAGCAGTTACTCCGAAAGAATCAAAATACTGGATGAAGGCGAGCAGTATATTTTTGAATACATTGATTAATATCAAGTTGTTTTATCTTATCATTGTCATTTTTCGGGTTTTGGAATATTCATTAGCAAATAAACTGTATAGTAAATTCCGTTGAAATTCTCCTTCCCGCTTTACCTAAAGTAATTGTTTCATTCCCTTAGATATTATCTCACGTTGCCAGGAAGCTGTTTGATTGAATGGAACAAGGCAGATACCCTAAATTCAAATCATTTCAAACTTTTCCCGGGTGCTAAATTCATTGCTAATCACAACGGTAATAATTATTTTTGTATAAAACAACTAGTTAATGGCAAAAGGTTTTAACGTTCTCTTTGTAACCAGTGAAGTTTTCCCTTACTCTAAAACCGGCGGCTTAGCAGATATTTCAAATTCTCTCCCTCAAGCATTAAATTCATTAGGCAATGATGTAAGAATTATCAGTCCGAAATACGGACAGCTGGATGAAAGGCGTTTGCAGATACACGAGATTAAGCGTCTTAAGGAACTCAAACTGAATGTCAACGGAAAGGATACCAGGTTCAGTATTAAGTCTTCTTTCATTCACGGAAGAAACACAAAGGCGCAGATGTATCTCATGGATAGCCAAGACTTTTTTAAGAACAAGGGGATTTATCAGAATTCAATTACAAAAAAGGATTTTCCAAATAATGACGAGCGTTATTTATTCTTTTGCAAAGCGGTTATAGAAATTCTCGAAATACTTCAATGGAAACCCGATGTCATTCACTGCAATGACTGGCAGACAGGATTGATACCGGCATTCATAAAGACAACGCATAAGGATAATCCGTATCTGAATGACATTAAAACAGTTTTTACAATTCATAATCTTGCCTACCAGGGAAATTTTCCTAAATCATCTTTTGCAAAGACAGGACTTCCGGATTCGGTGCTTACAGAGAAGGGCGGACTTCATTTCGGCCAGTTCAGCTATTTGAAAACAGGTCTTAATTACGCAGATAAGATTTCTACAGTCAGCGAGAGATATGCGGAAGAAATCAGAACGGATAAGGAATACGGATACGGTCTTGAAAGCGTGCTCAATGCAAGAAAGAAGGACATGGTCGGAATATTAAACGGAATTGATTATTCAATCTGGAATCCTGTGGTTGATAAGCTGATTCCTTACAGATACACCCATCAGGAAATTCCGCTTAAGTATGAAAATAAACGGGAGCTTTTGGAGAAATATAAAATTGATTTTAATGAAGAGACTCCTCTTATCGGAGTCATAGGAAGACTTGTCGATCAGAAAGGCTTTGATCTGATTGAAAAGATACTGCCCGAACTGATGAAACATGATGTACAGATGATAATTCTCGGTACCGGAGAAGAGAAATACCAGAAATTTTTTAAAAAAGCGGAGAAAAAATACAAGAACAAGCTGGCAGTTCACATTGGTTTTGATGAAACTCTTGCGCATCAGATTGAGGCTGCAGCGGATATGTTTTTAATGCCTTCAAAGTATGAGCCATGCGGACTCAACCAGATGTACAGTTTAAAATACGGAACGGTACCAATTGCAAGGAATACGGGAGGGCTTGCTGATACTATCATTGATTACAAAAAACCCAACGGAACGGGATTCCTGTTTAACAAATACGATCATCATGAATTAATGAAAACCATTTCTGTAGCGCTTGAATTATATAAAGATAAAAGCAAGTGGAATAAAATTGCCCGTCAGGGAATGTCCCTTGATTTTTCCTGGAAAGTATCTGCACAAAAATACATGAAGCTCTATAAAGATGTAGTCTCTTCCTGATTTTAATTTAAACTGAAAATTGAGCAAGGCAATTTTTTTAGACCGTGATGGAACTCTCATCGAAGATGTAAATTATTTGAAAAGACCGGAAGAGATAAAAGTTTTTCCCAAGACTCTGAATGCTCTGCTGAATTTTAAAGAGTCGGGATTTTTAAATATCATTGTTACAAATCAATCGGGAATTGCAAGAGGATATTTTACGGAAGAAGACCTGCTGAAAATTCATGCTGAACTGAGAAGACATCTAAGCTACAATAATCAGGAATTAATTGACGATATCTTTTTCTCCCCTTTTCATAAGGATGGAATTATAGGAAAGTATAAAATTAATAGTGATGACAGAAAGCCCGGAACCGGAATGATATTTAAAGCTGCGGAGAAATATAACATAGACCTTAAGGAATCATATTTTATCGGTGACAGTTTTACCGATATGTTGTGCGGAAAGAATGCAGGATTGAGAAAGATACTCGTTGCAACGGGCTATGGAAAAAATGAATTTGAAAAATGTAAAACAGAAAAACTTGAAATTGATTACTTTGCAGAAGATCTTATGGATGCTTCGGAACATGTAAGGAATTCGTAAAGATTCGTAAGATTCGTAAGATTCGTAAGATTTGTAAGATTCGTAAGATTTGTAAGATTCGTAAGATTTGTAAGATTCGTAAGATTTG
>CAYNTN010000019.1:0-6393 GCA_964399995.1 uncultured Ignavibacteriaceae bacterium | reverse complement strand
TAAGATTATAAGATTTTAATCTACATCTTATAAATAAATCTTATAAGTCTTATAAATCTCATAAATCTTATAAAACTAAAATTAGACAGATTGATTCAAAAAATGATTTATAAAACTGTTTCACTGATAAAGAATTTTTGTCTTAAGGTATTTCCTTTGATAATGACATCAGTAATTATTATCGGCTGCGAAAATAATCCCAACGATGTAGGGATTACTTTCATATCACCGGATGATACTTTATCAACCAGGGTACTCGATTCAATACCCATAACAAATAATAATTACAAATATTATATTAATACTTCGAACTCACCGGCCATATTTGTCGGTAATTTTCAGAGCTATACTTCAAAATCAATGTTAAAATTTACGAATATTAATCCGGATTTGGACAGTTCGGTGATTGTAAGCGCGCAATTGACTTTGAAATACAATGATTATTTCTTTCAGAATGAAACAGGTCTTACTTCGTTCAATATTTACCAGATGACATCAGACTTTAATTATGCAACTGTGACTTATGATTCAGTCAGTCCGGCAGACTATGGAAATATTTCACAGGGAACCTATACCGGTTCTCCCGTGGATTCCCAGCAAATCAACATTACACTTAATAACCAGCTCGCAAAAGACTGGTTTGAGTATGCAGCGGATAACAATTATGCTGTTAAGAATTATGGGATTATCCTTCTGCCTAATTCATCTTCAAATACAATAAAAGGCTTCTTTTCATTTAATAACATAACAGACGTAATTCCATTTGCAACTATAATTTATACAAAAAACGGAACCCTGGATACAGTCACTCTTAATACTACACAGTACGTAACTTTGTCAGATGCTCCGGCTTCAATTATTCCGGCAGACAGATTTGTTCTTCAGAGCGGAATCGCTTACAGAAACATTCTTAATTTTGATCTTTCCAAACTGCCTGATAATGTAATAATAAATAATGTAGTTTTGACATTCACATTGGACAGCAAGAATTCATTTATATCGCCCAACACGGATAAGAGAGTTGTGATAGGTCAGGTCACAGACAGTGTAACTAAAGATGACAGCTTGTTTACTGATGTGTTTCAGAGTGATTCGATTACATATTCACTGAGCTCTACAAGTCTTAATGCCATGTTTCAGAGATGGAATTCAAACGTGTTGACAAATCTCGGTATCAGCATGAAAAATTATTTTGAGACTCAGAACCTTGATGACTTTGTATTTTATTCACCGAATGCAACTGAAGTCTTATACCGTCCGAGAGTCAGAATAACCTATACATTAAGAGACTGATGAAAAGATTAAAATTATATATAATATTTTTTGTATTAATCCTTTCGGGGCAGAGAGTTTTTTCCCAGGAGCTTCAGACTACAGGCTCACCATACTCTATTTTCGGTGTCGGTGATTTGAATTACTATACCAGTACAAGAACTTATTCAATGGGAATCCAGGGTATTTCACTTTTCGGAAACTATGTCAATACATTAAATCCGGCAACACTTACAAAGATGAAATCCACTTTGATCAATGTTGCTGCGAATTACGGGTTTTTGAAATCTGCTAATGATATCTCACAAAGTGAAACATCAAACGGAAATGTACTCGGGATAAACATCGGAATCCCTTTTGATCAGGTAAGGGGATGGGTAATGTCATTAGGATTTAATCCTATGAGCCTGACAAATTATAAGATTAGAGTTCTGGGAAATACCGGGGTTCAGAATTTTACACAGACATATTCTGGAAAAGGCAGTCTTTCCAGGATTAATGCAGGGATGAGTTACAATTTATTCCGAAAGGTGAGCATCGGACTTGAATACAATTTTTCATTCGGTGAAATTAATGAACAGAATTTCATCAACTTTAATAACTCCGGCTACACAAATACAAACATTCAGAATCAATATGATTTCAGAAGGTCATTTATAAAAGGCGGTGCTGTGTTTGAAATGGGAAGAATTTTCAAAAGTATAGCAATGAATAATCTTTCTATAGGATTTGTTTACCAGTCAGGGTTTAACATGAATGCAACACAGGACGGAATTTTCGGTTCCTCCATCGGGTCAGATACTGTTACCGTAAACACAGGATACATCAACATTCCGGATGCTTACGGGTTTGGAATTACAAATATTTTTAACCAAAAATATGTAGTCAGCGGGGATGTGCTTTTGCAGGACTGGAGTAAATACACTGAGTTTGGTAAATCAAATCCGAATTTCCAGCAATCAATTCGAGCAGGACTTGGTCTTGAAATAATTCCATCCCCCGATGCACCGGGATTCTGGCAAATATTGACTTACCGGATCGGCGGATTCTATGAAATCGGAAATTTTAAACTGGAAGGGGAGAGTATTAACTCCTATGGAGTAAGAGCAGGTCTCAATATACCAATTAGTCAGTATAACTCCATAGATTTTGGGATAAACTATTCAGTAAGAGGTACCACAAGCAATGGTCTCATAAAAGATGAATTCTTGAATTTAACAGCCGGTATTAACTTCGGTGAACTTTGGTTCTTAAGACCGCGAGAAGAAGACCAGTAAGTGAATTTGGGATTGGGGATTTTGGATTTGGGATTTGAAGCTACTTACTAAGCTTAATCAGAATTTTTTAATGTTTATGCAAAATTTTTTAAAAGCTGTATTTTGGGATTACCCGGAGTTTACGGATGAAAATTTCTTAAGAAAACTTTATATCAATTGAATCTAAGAACATTGAGATGAGAAGATGGTTTCTCTGCAGGTTTCTGGAAAATGGACGCGTCATCGATACTGTAAAGTTTTTTAGTTTGAATGAAATCGAAAGAACTTAAAATTTTTAAAACTGTCCGATTACAGTCGCAAAAAATGGAATTGGATTTTAAAGACTTATGGAGAAAATTAGCGAAGATAAAAATTATTATTATACTAAAGTAATAAGAAACTTCTGAAAAACACTCTTACTGTCATCCCGAGTGCTTTTGTCGGGAATCCAATCAGCAAATTTTGAATGAAATGGATTTCCGTTAAGAGCATTTCAGGAAGGACAAACACAGAAGTCTAGTTTTTCAGAAGTCTCTAATAAGTAATATTTCTAATTATATAACCTTGTAACTGATGGATTCAATCAAACACAATTTAAAGCAATACGATACTGAAATTTTTAATGCAATAAGTAATGAGACTAAAAGACAAGCTGAGAAGCTTGAGCTGATTGCCTCTGAAAATTTTGTCTCTTACGCCGTAATACAAGCTCTCGGGTCAACGCTGACCAATAAATATGCAGAAGGATATCCGGGAAAAAGATATTATGGCGGATGCGAATACGTTGACGTGGCGGAAGATTTAGCGAGGGACAGGGCAAAAAAATTATTCGGTGCCGAGTATGTAAACGTTCAGCCGCATTCCGGAAGCCAGGCAAATATGGCGGTTTATTTCACTTTAGTAAAGCCCGGTGATAAAGTGATGGGAATGGATCTTTCTCACGGAGGGCATCTTACACACGGCTCACCTGTAAATTTTTCCGGTCAGATTTATGATTTTGTTCAGTACGGAATCAATCCTGAAACTGAATTGCTTGATTATGATCTGATCGAACAGGTTGCGGTAAAAGAAAAGCCAAAGATGATAACCGTTGGAGCCAGTGCTTATTCAAGAAACATTGATTATAAAAAATTCAGAGAGATCGCAGATAAGATAGGAGCTTTTTTATTCGCTGACATTGCCCATCCGGCAGGACTCATAGCAAAAAAACTTTTGAATGACCCGATTCCATATTGTCATGTCGTAGCAACGACTACGCATAAAACTCTGAGAGGACCCCGAGGCGGAATGATACTCATTGGAAAAGATTTTGAGAATCCATTCGGTAAGAAAGCTCCAAAGTCAGGAAGAATAAAGATGATGAGTGAGCTTATTGATTCAATGGTAATGCCGGGAATTCAGGGCGGTCCGCTTATGCATGTAATCGCTGCAAAAGCTGTCGCATTCAAGGAAGCTCTCGATGACAACTTTCTGGACTATGCTAAACAGGTAATTAAGAATGCTCAGGCGCTGGCTAATAAATTAATTTCTTTTGATTATAAAGTAATCTCCGGAGGAACTGACTCGCACCTCATGCTTGTGGATTTGAGAAATAAAAATATATCCGGAAAAGCCGCGCAGGAAACTCTTGATGAGGTAGGAATTACATGCAATAAAAATGCAGTTCCATTTGATGACAAAAGCGCTATGATAACAAGCGGTATACGTATAGGTACACCTGCTCTTACGACTCGTGGCATGAAGGAAGCTGAAATGGAATTAATTGCCGACCTGATAAATAAAGTAATTACAAATCCTAAAGATGAAACTAAGAAGAAAGAAGTAACTGAAGAAATTACGAAACTCACTTCAAAATTCAGGCTTTATGATGATTTAAAAATTGGGTAAACCTGACAGGTTTAAAATCTGTTCCGGGTTGTTTGAAAAATATTTTAAAAACCTGTCAGGTTTAAATTTCAGAAAATATGATTACAGATCCGGAAGAAACCATAGAAGAAAACAATGAAGCCGGCGAGATGAGCTTTCTTGAGCATCTTGAGGAATTCAGATGGAGAATAATAAAATCTGCAATAGGAGTAATAATCGGAGCAATTGTAGCAGGAATTTTTATAAACTGGATAATGGATAATCTGCTTTTGCTGCCCTCGACAAAGACAAATCCTCCTTTAAAACTTCAAAACATAAAACCTTTCGGACAATTTACGCTTTACATGGAAGTGATAATTGTCGGAGGTATAGTTTTAAGCATTCCCAATATCATTTACCAGTTCTGGAAATTCATTGAACCCGCATTAAAACCCGGGGAAAGCAAATATATAAAAAGCATTGTTATATTTTCCAGTTTTTGTTTTCTTGCCGGAATTACTTTTGCATATTTTGTTTTATTGCCCACGGCACTTGAATTTTTTGCAAACTTCGGTTCAACAGTTATCAGCAACAATATTGCAATCGATGAATATTTCAGTTTTATAATTTCTACAATGCTTGCAGCTGGACTTGTGTTTGAGCTTCCGATGGTATCTTTCTTTTTGTCTAAAATCGGTATTCTAAAACCTGAGTTCATGAGAAAATACAGAAAACATGCCCTGATAATAATTTTGTTGCTTGCTGGAATTCTGACTCCAAGCCCGGATATTACGAGCCAGCTGCTGCTTGCAGTACCTCTGTTCATTCTATATGAGATCAGCATTATCATTTGTAAAATGTCACAAAAGAAAACCATGATCACTGTTTAATTACATTTGAAAATTAATTTCATTTAAGTAAACATGTGAATCTGAGATCAGTGATTAAAAATTAAATATGAATTTAAAAAAAATATCAGAACCTATCTTACCGGAACTTGAAACATTTGAAAAGCAGTTTTCAAATGTTTTAAAATCGAAAGTAGCGCTGATCGACATAATTACAAAATACATTCTGCGGCAGAAAGGAAAAAAAATCAGACCGATACTCGTGCTTCTTTCTGCTAAACTTTGCGGTGAAATAAATGAAAGAACTTACGTTGCGGCAAATCTTGTCGAACTTCTGCATACAGCGACATTGATACATGATGATGTCGTAGACGATGCCAAAACAAGAAGAGGGATTGCTTCGATCAATGCAGTCTGGAAAAACAAAGCTTCAGTTCTGATCGGAGATTTTCTTCTTTCAAAAGGATTGCTTATATCTTTAGAGAACAATGAATATGATTTTCTTCAGCTCACTTCAGAAGCTGTAAGGAGAATGAGCGAAGGCGAACTGCTTCAGATACAAAAGGCAAGAAATTTTGATGCAACAGAGGAAACTTATTTTAATGTCATTTCCGATAAAACAGCATCTCTTATAAAAACCTGCTGTAAGCTTGGAGCGCTCAGTACTGCTGAGGAAAAGTCGGATGTCGAAAGACTCGGTATCTTCGGTGAAAATCTGGGAATTTCATTTCAGCTCCGAGACGACATACTTGATTATACAGGAAGGAAAAAGCTTCTCGGCAAATCGACAGGCAATGATCTGAAAGAAAAGAAATTTACTCTTCCCCTGATTGTTTCACTCCGTAATGCTCCCAAAAAGAAATCAAATGAAATTATGAAGCTCATCAAAAGCGACCGAACTAAAAAATTTGATGAAGTATATGACTTTGTAATTCAATACGGCGGCCTTGAATATTCAATACAAAAAGTTAATGATTTCTCTTCCATTGCAAAGAATTCTCTCCGTGATTTTAAAGACAGTCCGGTCAGGGAATCCATGATGGAATTTGTTGATTTTGTGAGTGCGCGAGAGTACTAAAGTTCATAAAGTTCATAAAGTTCATAAAGTTCATAAAGTTTGTAAAGTTTGTAAAGTTCATAAAGTTCATAAAGTCACACTTAACAAACTTAAC
>CAYNTN010000018.1:44892-46861 GCA_964399995.1 uncultured Ignavibacteriaceae bacterium | reverse complement strand
TCCGTATGCCTGCGCCCAGGTGTAAAAATAATAATTCAATACGCCGTTAGTAAAAGACTGTCCGGGCGATCTGCTCCAGGTTTCAATTGAATTTCTGTGTTTCACCACTAGATAATAGTTAGTTCCGTTAACAGCGGACGGAAAATAATATGAACCTATCCCGTTACTTTCCTGGAAAGCTTTTGCAGTACCGACGATTGCATAAGGAGGAAAATTATTTCTTAACTGAATCTGCAGCGTGTCTCCTGCCATGAAATCAGTATCAGGATTGTATCTTCCCTGTATGTACAAATACAATTGCAAATTTCTGTTCATTACAATGCTTCCAGAACAGCCATTTGATCCCCAGATGTTATTTCTATTGCTTTCAACCCAGATTGCATAACAGTTATCGGAAGCTGCGCTTGTAAAGCTGGGACTGACGGTATGTACAAAAGCTGTCAGATGGTTCATTTGAAAAACGACTGATCCCCAGTTATTAGATACTGATTTACAGTAATTAATTTTCACAACCGGACTGTTAAGATCATCCGGATATGCCGTATAAAATTCTCCTGGCACATTCTTTCTTTCAACTATATCAGCACGCCATGATTTGAGCCCGCTGTAATCAATATAACCGCTTGTCCAGTTTGCTCCGGAATTTGTTGTCTTGAAATATTCAACATCCAAATCATCAGCTGAATAAGTTTCAAGAGCTGTGATCATGAGATTTGGATAAAAACCATTTGAGGATATCCGTCCAAACTGCTTCTGTCGGGTCTGACCGCCATTCATGTAGCCGGTATACACTGCAGTGGAAGTAAAAGTACTAATTTGCGATTCTGTTAAATACAAGTTTGAATTCAGCGGGACATTTGACTGCAGAACAGCAATATATCCTTCAACTCCTTTTTTGTAAAACGCCAGATCCACATGACTGTCCGGATATATAAGCAAATCGTTAAAATAATACGGTCCTCCCTTCATAGTTACCAAAGGCAAAATAGAATAGGGATTGCTTATTCTGGCAACCTTAACGCACGTCATCTCTCCTGCACCTACAACACTGTCCTGACAGCATGCAATATAAATCCATGCGCCGGCAAATTGATAATGTGCGCAGTCGGAAGTTATCCTGGGACGATATTTTCTTACATTTGTATTGCCGTTATTTTCACCGGGCCATTGCAAATAACTAAAACTAATACCCGGACTGCTTCCGATTCGATTAACTATCATTCCAATCAGGTATTTACCAGTACCAGTGATTTGGATACCGGCGACGATGTAAAGATATTTTTCAGTAGCTGACTGAATAAGCTCAATGTCTATCTCATCCTGACTAATGGTCGTGTTTGTAAAATATCCTCTGGAAAAGAGATTCCAGTTGTTCCCGTTATCGTCTGAATAGATTGTATAAATTGTATCAGTCCCGTTGAATTGAGAGACAACAAATACCGTCCACATCCTGTTTGTTGATCCGATTTGCTCTCTTACTGTTGCAAGTGCACGCACTCCCTGTGCGCTTGAAATTTTTGTTGCGGTGATAACTTGCCCGGGAGGCAGACTTCCTGACAGTAGCTCTGTCGTGCCTGCAACAATTCCCTGAGCTGTAACTGACCCTGCATATCTGTCAATTTGCTTTTGTATTCTTTCCATTTCCTCACCACTGCCCGATTGCTTTGCTTCCATTAATTTTTCGTTAAGCATCCGCTCTTCTGATGAAATTTTTCTCTGAGGAGGAGCAAATTTTCCCCGAGGAATATCAGTGTAAAATTCAGTCTGCCTTTCACCGGGATCGGTCTTTGTTTCCTGAGCTTGTGATACATTGATAATAAGAATTATCAACGGTAATAAAATCTTAAGTTGTTTAGACAGTGTTTTCATTTTTATTGGGTTTAGCTTTAATTATTTACAAGTTTACAACTTTGAAAATTTATAGCTGACACACACCACTTCACTCATCTGGCTCATATCTCATATCTCA
>CAYNTN010000018.1:0-44792 GCA_964399995.1 uncultured Ignavibacteriaceae bacterium | reverse complement strand
AACAATGGCAGGCGTGCCGGTCAACGCCATTAGGGAAAATGTTTCGAACCAAAATTCCCTGCCATTTAAATTGCAGTACAAAATTATAAGCTCATCAGATTGAAATCAAAGAAAAATTATCCAATCCGGCACCGGCAATAATTTCACAATATTAATTTTCTGTATCGTTTTTGCACAAAAGTTGATTTATTTTTCACAGGCATCAGTTAATTAATTGGTTTGCCTCAAAGACTCAAAGGCACAAAGGATTTTGTTTTGAAAGTTTATCTTTTGAGCCTTCGAGACTTTGAGGCAATTTCGTGTTTTCGGAGAGTCTGCACCTGGCCGGCGGCGATGACAGTATGAGTTTTTCAGAAGTCTTTATATTATTAGATTATTTTCCAACAGTAATTCATAAAGAACCATTTAAACCAACTAACCTGATAAACATGAACCGGTCACTTACCGAAACATTCAGGACTTTTTCTGCAGAGGAAATTAAAAAATTCAATGACTTCATTAACTCGCCTTACTTCAATAAGAAATCAGCCGTAATAAAATTCTGGAATGAAATAATTCATCATGCACCGGAATTTTCATCACCGGAATTCACACGTGAAAAAATTTATGCTAAGATCTTTCCCGGTAAAAAATACAACTACGGTACTGTTAAAAATCTGATCTTTGACCTGATGAGACTGGTTGAACAATTTCTCTCCGTTGAAATTCTTGGCAAAGATAAATTTCAGTCAGATATGAATTACCTGAATCAGCTTCTTGAAAGATCACTGGGAAGATTGTTCAACATAAAGTTTAATGAAACTGAAAAGAAGTATCTGAAAGCGGAAGGATTTTATACTGACTATTTTCAGAATCTTTCAAAGCTTGCCGCACTCAAAATAGATTATCAGTTTGTTCAATCCGTTAAGCAGCTGGATGATGGTGTATTAGATAAGGCTGCAGAATATGGTATCTATTATTTTATTCAGAATATTTTTGCGGATTACAATAACTCAGTTGTTTTCAGGATAATGTCAAACAAAACCGGTGCTTCGGAATTACTTGAAAAACTTCTGGGCTGCATAGACCTGAAGAAACTTTTTTCTGCTGTGAAAGAAAAGTCTGAAGATGATTATAAGAGACTTGTCTTTGGCTATAAGAAGTATCTGGCAATCTCAAATCCGGATAAGCCCCGATTCTATTTTGAGTATAAATCATATCTTGCAGAGAACCTCGATTATCTGCCGCGCGATGAAAAATACAATAACATCAACGGACTGACAACGGCATTGAGCGAACTTCAGATTGATTCTTTCTTAAAAGCAAAAGAATACACCGAAATTTATAAAATCAGAATTAAGTATGATATTGTTGTTTCTTCTGAAGGTCTTAGCCCCGTCATTTACTCAAGTGCAATCGGCAATGCAGGTGTAACCAAAGATCCTGAATTTATAAGTGAATTCATGAATAAATATTATCCGCTTCTTCATGATGATTATAAAGCAAATATGAAGAACTTATCACTTGCAAATCTTTGCTTTGCCAAAAACGAATTTCACAAATGCCTCGAATATCTTAACACGATTGAATTTGATATTTTTCAGTTCAAATATAACGTAAGAAATCTGCAAATGATGGTGTATTATGAAATTGATGATTATGTAGGGTTTAGTTATATAGAGGATTCGTACAAACATTTTCTGTCCAACAACAAAGAAATTAATGCGAGAAACAAAGAATCGAACGGCAATCTGATCTCATACATACATGCTATGTTTAAGGTAAGAGAAAGTAAAGACCGCATTGAAGCCGGTTTGCTGAGAGAAAAGCTAAAGAATGAAAATACCGTTGCAATGAAAACATGGCTGCTTGAGAAAACAAATGAATTGTAAGTGAGTTTAGTTCGGAATGTAAATTCAAATAATGAGGGATTTCTTTTGATTAGCTTTGCGGATTCTCTTTTGAATTTGTTTGTCAGATTTAATTTCATCGTCAATAGCTTTCATAACCTGTTCATAATTCCCTGTGATAAACCTTCCCTTCTCAATATCCTTGATTGCTTCCTTTACATCATCCCGTAAAATTTTTCTTTTCTTTTCTGTGATCATAGTATTTATAAAATTCTGAATTAAACTGAGTACCTATTAAACTTCATGTCTAATATATTTTACATTTAGAAATAATAAAAGAGAAAAAGTCTTTAACCATGACTCTCAGGATTTCAGGATTACCATGATATTGCTAAGAACAATCTTTGGTTGAAAATATATATATAACATGTTAATGCTTGTATTAATAAATCCCGGAAATCTTTGTAAATCCTATGAATCATGGTTAAGGTACCTCCCCCTGCCCCACCCCTGCCCCCTCCTTGTGAGAGTGTCTCAAAACCTTCAAGAAATTTTTACCACAAAGACCCAAAGGCTCAAAGAAGAGCAAAATCAAATAATTTTTTCTTAGTGTCTTTGAGACTTTGTGGTAAAAGGTAGTTTTGAGATTGGGGGTGGTTACTGAATTTGAAAATTTCACCCTGCGTAATAGTAAATTAATTAGTAATTAGTAATTAGTAATTAGTAATTATTACGGCACTATCACTTTCACTATATTCGATCTCTTCCCTTCTGATTTATACTTTACTACATACTCTGCGCAATATTCCCTTACCTCCGGATTTAAGCCTGTAAGCTTGGAACGCTTGTCAGTATACATTCCTCTGGTAGCGTAAGCAATCTCAGAAAATTCTTTTTCATTTCCTCTTCTTGAATAAAGCTTGATCCCGTCGGTGCCTTTCTTTGTAAACCTGATGATGACATGTTTTGCTTTGCTCTTAATATTAAGAGCGGGTTTATGTTTTGAAAAATCCGTTGGCTTCTTATATGACTTTACAATTTTAAAGCTCTTTCCGATCGCTTTGGAATATTCCTGCGAAGCTCTGACACGGTTGGACATTCTTCTTAACGTATCCACACATTCTTTTTTCCTGATGTAAAATTCTTCCGTAGCTGCCTTTGATTCTGCTTTCTTTGATATCATATTAGAAAATGCGCTCATGAATTTTTTCAGGACATCTTTTGATTCTTCAGTTTCAGATCTGTTCATTGACAGATCCCCGGAATGTTTATCAAGCCGGTCAAGAAAATTTCTTACAAAAGTGTTGAGGCTGCTGTTACTGCCCGGGATAAAATCTTTTTTCATGATATTTTATTCTGTTGCTTGATAAATAAATTTACTGATTCACTAATAAAAAATATTTTATAAAATATTAAAAAGAAATTGATAAATCAGGATTTCCTGTTACCTCTACTATATTTACCACAGAGTATCCCGATAGGGCAAGCCATATGTTTTGAGAGAAATAACTCATTTTGCCTGATTTTCACATTTAGTAAAATGAGTTATATAGGAGGCACACAGGACACAAAGTTACACAGAGTTTTATATATAATTTTAAAATGTATAACTCAGGATTCTCTGTGAATCTCCGTGATCGCAGTGTCTATATGGTAAATAATTATTTTAAAAACAGACAGAAGTCAGAAGTTTAAGATATCAGATAAACCTCTCAGCCGCTTAAACTTTCCTATCTGCTTCGCTGATAAAAATTTTTATCAGGCAGATTTATGACTGTGTAACTTATACAATATAATTTGCAGTAAATATCTTTTCCCGTTTTGTATAAATATAATTCTATGATTTACAAACAAGCTACTGCCATACACAGTTGTATGAATACGGTTTACGGATATACCATAAAGTCCCGCAGAGGTTTACCCGCGAGGTATATACAATCCCTAAACATTCTTCAGGGCTTGTCAGAGTAATACAGGTAAACCCTAAACATTCTTAAGGGTTTGTCTGAATAGCACAGCGAAACCCTAAACATTCTTCAGGGTTTGTCTGAGTAACACAGGGAAACCCTAAACATTCTTCAGGGCTTGTCTGAATAGCACAGAGAAACCCTAAACATTCTTCAGGGTATGTCTGAATAGCACCGGGAAACCCTAAACATTCTTTAGGAATTGTCCGGGTAACACGGGAAAACCCTAAACATTCTTTAGGGCTTGTCTGAGCAGCACGGGGAAATCCTAAACATTTTTTAGGGCTTGTCTGAGCAGCACGGGGAAACCCTAAACTTTCTTTAGGGCATTAGCGCATTAACAAAACGTGAAATTTTGCACAATAATGAAGTTGTGGAGTGATCAGGGGTATGCAACCATCGCAAGGTTGTTATGATTTTAGTGAAGATAACAAAAAAATAAAATCGCAATGAGGTAGTTTAATACCTGAGGAATCTCCGTCCCCGCTGAGTCTCCCGCTTCTACAAAATTTCAATTAAAAATAAATTTAAAGGGTGACTCAGCGGAAAGAACTCTCACTCGCTGAGTCCTCCCGCTAAATATTTTCTCTTTTTAAATGCACTTAGGGAGAAACTCAGCGGAGACGACGAGTCACAGATTCAATAAATTATCCTAAAACAAATATTTGCCTCACCATTTGTTATGAATGATTTATTAGAAACAATTTCCAAATTCATTTTTTGAAACATTAAATCTTGGAGTTGATTCTGCTCAAATATTGAGAAGTATTGGATTTCATTTTTATCATTTCTATGATAATATATTTTACTGGGATCAATTTCTCCCTTATAAATTTTATTACTTGCAATATCAGAGAAAAGTAGGTGATGTATGAAATACAAGAATTTATATTTCAAATATTCACTGTCGAATTCAGTATCATTAATTATAATCTTATTTTTTGAAATTGTGTATTGATGAAATGAGGAAACACCTTTTAGAAAAGTATCAAGTACAACATCAGCAAGAAGTATCGGGAAAATAGAATCAACAATCATTAGATTCAACTGCATTATCTTATTAGAAATTTTTTGAAAGAGTAATTGAGTCTTGTTTCTAAATTTTGATAAGTCAGTTACAAAATATCCATCATTGATATGATAAATGAAATTATACTCAGCGAATATTAATCCCTTAAGATGAACAAAATTTTGTTGATTATTTCCTAAACCTGATGGAACCGGTGATGAGGATTGATGAGGTAAATTCATACTCGAATAAATTAATTTTTAAAAAATCTTTAACTAAAAATCACAACACTTCAAATCCAATCCCTTTCAAATACTCATAAGTCACATCATAATATTCTGGATTTCTCGTTGGATCATCTTCATTTCCTTCAGGAACTACAATCGCCATTCCTTGTCTAGCTCTTGTTAAAAGTACTCGATATGCATTTTTCAAATATTGTTTTCTCTCGTCTTTTCTAATGTTATACCATTTATCACCTACAAATGAAAATGTATTCCATCCATTATCTGAATATCTAAAATCTCCATCCCAAGTAACGCATGACCAATCTAACTCTAATCCCTGAATATCAAACTCCGTAGCAACATCTTCCAAATAATATGATGACCTAACATCTTCTTTTCCATCCAAAAACCAATGAATGGGATCCATAGGAGATTTGACATCTATTGCATGAGGTTTAAGTCTTTGCGCTTGTGAAGATACTACAATTCCATAACGTTCACTTTCGCGTGCTTTTTCTTTAAGCCATTTTTTACCTTTATGTAAATCTCGGGTTAAAACTATCGGATATTTTTCTCTTACCAAATCAAGATTTCTTTTTGCTTCGTCAATATCAATGTCTAATAAACTTTTAACCATCTTTGATAAATGTTCCGCACGAAATGATCTCATTGAAATTGCAAGATGCAGCTCATCTTTTTCAATAACATTTTTTCTATTTCTAATAAGATTCAGTGCATTTCCTGTTGTATATTCACTGTCAGTTAACCGTGATGAAATATAGATCCCCCAGTCAGGGAATGAACGGTTGAGTGATTCAATCCACTCACTGATTCCAGCTTCACCTGTATGGATTTCCTGACCCCCACCTACAAGACAAACAATCACAGCCCAATCTTTGTGTCTATCCATACAGGATATTAAAAACTCTGGTTCAGATTCAGAAAAGTCAGGAATGTTTTTCTTCCGCTTCATAAAATTCGAAGTCTGTTGAAGATTCCAAGCTCTTTGCGCTTCATCAAAAATAGCTACATGATCAAATGGAGGAGCTTGTAAATCAATTAAGCACTCATCTCTAAAGTGGTGAACATTTTGAATAAATGCTTTCACTGAACTTAATACTTCATACTTTTTAACCTTATTACCGATTTCTTTTTCTCTCTTAACTTTATCTCGAGTCAAAGCTTCTCTTAATATATTCACCAATGGACCATTACCTGATAGGAAGACACTTGTTGTTGTCTTTTCCTTATTAAGATGTTTATTAGCAATATCTAAACCAACTAAAGTTTTACCAGCTCCCGGCACTCCCGTCACAAAGCAAATTATTTTTTCATTGTTTGATTTAGCTTTGTCAATTAATTCAGAAATTGTTTTACTTGTTATCTCTAAGTTTATTGCTGAAGCATCATTTCTAGAAATATCTTTGACTGAATGGTTATTGAAAAGTGCAATTGCTGCTTCGATGATAGTTGGAGTTGGTGAATATCTTCCTAAAGCCCAGATGTTAGAATCAATTGATTCTCCGTCTGCAAACTGTAAAACATTTTCTAAAACTTTTCGAAGTGAATTCGGATTTGTCTTAATTGGAATTAATAAGTTATCGTTGTGTGATGTTTTATTTATTTGTGATGGCATATCTCTTGCCTCGGTAGGAATTAATATTGGTGCAATTAAATGTTCATGACTTGTTTCATGAAAATTTTTCAAATCTAGTGAATAATCATATACCTGATCTATAGCGTTTAATAAATATTCCTTCTCTCCTACTTTAAACTCCAAAACAAAGATTACATTCTTGATGATTAATATAACATCAATTCTTCTTCCCATTCTTGGAATCGAATATTCAAAATATACTGAACCTTCATAATCAATTAAAGACTCTTTCAATATTTCTATTTGTATATTCCAAGCATTCCTTTGTGTTTGCTCCAATGCAAACTCATTATTTAGGGCTAATTCACCGATAATTAAATTAACCGGAGAATTAATAAAATCTGAAATTGTGCTAGAATAATAATATCTTTTCAATTATTTAATGCGGGGAATATTTGAATTCTTAAGCCTAATAAAATATCTAAAATAAGTTCTTATAGCAAAGAAAAATGAAATAAATGGGGAGAGGTTTTTTAACAATGGTTTACAGTTGCGGTCTTGTCATCAGTTATTTTGTGCACACTCCTGTGAATGTACTCATACTCGCCGTTTTTTTCTTCAAGCCGCAGCAACATGTATTTATTGTTTTCTTTCATGTGAAATTTTTATTTAAAATGCACATCATCAGGAGAGTAAATAAGAAAACCGCTTACTTTACTCAATCCCTTATCAGCGCTTGCAATCGATTTTACACGCAGCCGTTCAGCTACTGCTATGAACAATGCATCATTGGTCATTAATCCGAATTCGCGTTGAATTCTCATTGCACTATTAAAATCTTCCTGCTGAAGAGGTGCTAAGTTTTAATTTATAGATAAAATATCTCTGATCAGGCTTTCATAACGAAAAAGAGATTTAATTCTTTCGGGTTTCTCTGAAAGCTGTTTCACCTGATGTGCACTTAATATCCATCCGTTATCACGTGCTTCTGAAATCATCAGAACATGCATTATTTCTGCCAGTATATGAAGCGGAAGTACTCCCTGGAGTTCATCACCTGCACACCGCATCAGTAGCTTTTTACATTGTTTGGATTCCTTTTGTATTGCATAGATTACAATGTTTGCATCTATAATTACTGTCTCTCCTCCTTCTATTAATTCCAGATTCATTAGCTGTAATAATCCTCTTCCATAATTTCTTTTAATTCTTCACCGGTTAGATTAAAAGGTCTTGAGCATAGCCGCTCTACAGTCTGAAGCTTAATTTCACGGGGCTTTGACTCTCCCCTGAAAAAGTTTGTCAGAGCGTCCTGAATAATTTCACTTATTGAACGGTTTTCCCTCACTGAATACTCCTTCAGCTTTCTCAATACCTCTTTATCAAGTGTGGTTCCGATTTTTGTTTTCATTTAGATGTTTATTTTAATATTTAAATTAAAATTTTTTATCAGTTAAATAAAAATTAAATCTTAATTCCATATTAGTCAAGTTAAATCTTGATTTCTCGACATGTCTAGAAATAATCCTAATGAAACCATTTAAGTAGGGAAAACAGAAACATCAAATTCTCTCCGGAATCCAACTTTTACTGAAATATTTTTCAATTTACCTGTACTGATTCATCGTTCAGTCTCCATTTTTTAATGTCAGTCTCCATTTCTTTAATGGCTATGAACAAAGCATCATTGGTCATTAAGCCCGAATTCCGGTTGAATTCTCATTGGACTAATAAAAATCCTGCTGTTGAAGTTATACCAAGTTTAAATTTATAGATAAAATATCTCTTATCAGGCTCTCATAACGAAAAAGAGATTTAATTTTTCGGGTTTCTCTGAAAGCTGTTTCACCTGATGTGCACTAATTATCCAACCGTTATCCCGTGCTTCCAAATTCATCAGTACATGGATTACTTCAGCTAATATATGAAGGTGGAAGTACTCCGGGGAGTTCATCTCAGGCACACCACATTAAAAGTTTTTTACATTGTTTGAATTCGCTGGCAGGATGGCATAATAATATCACCCGTTTTATTATTCGTTTCTATAAAAGTTTGTTCTTTGGATTCATTTGACAGGATTGTCTCGCGATATTACACAAGTATCTTTGCTGAATATGATTTTGCCAAAAAGCATTTACATTTTGCATTTATCAGCTCGACCTGTAGTTTCACACTCGCTTTCCGGATTCTTATGTACCGAAAGTGTGAACTGAATCTCATTCCATCTAATCTCCCATCACATTATAAAAATTATAATCCGTCATAGGTGCATCTCAATATAATTGAAATATTTCTGTTTAGGATTAAATTATTCTGTGAAACTTACACATTTGTCATTCCCGCGTGCTCCTGGCGGGAATCCAATCAGTAAATTTTAAAAAATGATTACACGAATAATTACTATGATTATATTCTTGCAAGTGCGAAGAATGGGACCTTATACAATGGAGTTACAAACAATCTGATAAAACGCGTAGCTCAGCATAAAAGAAATGAAGTGGAGGGATTTACAGGGAAATACGGAGTAAACAAGTTAGTATGGTATGAGCAAACAAATGATATAAGGATTGCTATTGAAAGAGAGAAACAAATTAAAAAATGGAACAGAAAATGGAAGATCAGATTGATAGAAAAAGAAAATCCGGAATGAAAAGATTTGTTTTATGAGATAGGAGGAACGGAAGAAATGCTTGAGCCGGATTTTATATTATGAAAAGGTTTATGATTGGATTCCCGCCAGGAGCACGCGGGAATGAGAATTATTGTTTGTTTTTTTCATCCGGCTTCACATTGTTATAGTTGAATCAGTTTCTATATTAAGTGAACTAAAATCGCATTACTTCTTATCTCCCATCACATTATAAAAATTATAATCCGTCATAGGTGCATCGGTGATGCCAATGTTTATGCCTATGGTGACAATTTGCCCGCGGTGAAACGTTCCGTGATTTTATGATGTGCTGAAGATATTCGTATTTCGGGAGCTCACACTCAAACCAGAGATTTGTAACTTTTACAATTTTCAGAAGTTCTTCTTCATTGTATGACTTTAAAAGCTTTGCCGGAAGATGGGATTGATATTCGATCTTTCCAGAAACAATTTCAAATTAGAATTGTCTGAATTCTTTACAAATGTTCTTCCACAATATAAATTGAAATATTTCTGTTTTAGGATTAAATTATTCTGTGAAACTTACACATTTGTCATTCCCGCGTGCTCCTGGCGGGAATCCAATCAGTAAATTTTAAAAAATGATTACACGAATAATTACTATGATTATATTCTTGCAAGTGCGAAGAATGGGACCTTATACAATGGAGTTACAAACAATCTGATAAAACGCGTAGCTCAGCATAAAAGAAATGAAGTGGAGGGATTTACAGGGAAATACGGAGTAAACAAGTTAGTATGGTATGAGCAAACAAATGATATAAGGATTGCTATTGAAAGAGAGAAACAAATTAAAAAATGGAACAGAAAATGGAAGATCAGATTGATAGAAAAGGAAAATCCGGAATGGAAAGATTTGTTTTATGAGATAGGAGGAACGGAAGAAATGCTTAAGCCGGATTTTATATTATGAAAAAGTTTTATGATTGGATTCCCGCCAGGAGCACGACGGGAATGACAAATATTGTTTGTTTTTTTCATCCTGCTTCACATTGTTTTGGGTGAATCAGTTTCTATACCAAATCCCATTACTCCTTCTCCACCGTCACATTATAAAAATTATAATCCGTCATAGGTGCATCGGTGATGCCAAAGTTTCTGCCTATGCTTACTATTTGCCCGCTTTCCTGAAAGCCAGTTTATGTATACAGAGTCACAGAGAACTTAATTTGTATTCATTTTCTCTCTGTGTCTCTGTGTTGAAAGTTTTTTGAGACAGACCATCAGAGTCCCGGAAGAGCACCAAAGACTCTGACCTGTGCAAAACACGTTTAACGTTTGACGTTTAACGTTTGACTGTTCAATTTCGCATTTAAAGTTTCCATCTTTGCAAGAGCCATATCCAGTTCGATTATAGAATTTTTACCTTTTATCAGACTGTTAACCGGGTGAGCGACGATGTTCCTCAGTTTATTTACAAGCTTAATTGTTGAATCAAATTCTTTCCCGGTCATGCCTATCTTCCTGTGAAGATTCTTTTCCCTGATTATCCACGCCATGTCACCTATATATGCAAACTCAACGAATTTATGATCAAGTCCTTTTTTAATTTCTCTTCTGAATCTTGTATTAGGTTTAACGGATTTGTGATTAGTTTCGAAAATCCTGTATAATTCATTATCATCAATTCCGGATTTGTTGATCATTCTCCCTAATCCAAATTCCAGCTGCGAGATCAGATTATACAAATAGATATATACATGTTTGCTGTTCAGATTCCCTGCAGTTGTCAGCCCTGTAACTTCCATTTCATTTTTGAGAAAAAAGAAATTCCGGTCTGTCTTAGAGAACGTCTTTACTGCATCTTTAATATTTGTATTTTGATTCAGGCAGTCCTTCGGTTTTATTTCATGCAGCCTGATGTCATTAACTTCAAATTCTCCCCATACTTTTGTTTTAAAATATTTTTTAAAATTACCATCAGCTTCCCGTACCGGTAAAACATCAAATTTGTTCTTTTGCATTTTTGCAAAAGCCTGCTCTTTTGGTTCATTGGGGCGTGCATATGACCACTCAGATTTTTTTACACAGATCGATGAAACCGTGATCCCGGAGAAATGTGTCTTTTCAAAATTTGAATTCTTCATGGCAATTTTATAATGCAACCCCTTCGGGGTTCGCGAACCAAGATTACTAATTCTATAATAATATACAACCCCTTCGGGGTTGGCTGTTTTTAAAAATTAATTTCTATAATAATGCAACCCCTTCGGGGTTGGCTGTTTTTAAAATTAATTTCTATAATAATGCAATCCCTTCGGGGTTGGTATGTTATATTTTCAAATTCCTAATTCCTATAAAAATGTAACACCTTCGGGGCTGGTTTGTTATGTTTTCAAATTCCTATAAAAATGCAACCCCTTCGGGGTTGGTATGTTATATTTTCAAATTCCTATAAAAATGCAACGCCTTCGGGGTTGGTTTTTCACGATTGACGATTGACGATTAACGATTAACGATACGACATTGAACATTGAAAATTGAAAATTTATATTTGTAAAAAAAATTAATTACTGTAATATGAAAAGAACGTTACAATCAGCTTCAATATTTCTTTTAGTAATTTTTCTTCAATTCGGATGTTCGGGTGTAAGTGATACAATTAAGAATGCAGAACGGCTGCAGTTTAAGCTTGGATCGGTTGATAATTTTAATCTTGCGGGTGTAAAGCTGAACAAGATCAGTTCGATCAACGACCTTAACATTATTGACGGTGCTGCGTTGCTTGCGGCTTTTGCGGGAGGTAAAATGGATGCTTCGTTTGATGTTAATTTAATTGCAAAAAACCCGGATACTTATCCCGGAGGCAGCAAAGAATCATCGAGCCTTATAAAAGGACTTAGCTGGAGATTGTACATTGACGATACCGAAATGATCAGCGGAGACATAGATAAAACAATAACGGTTCCGGGTGTCGGAAAGTCTGTTACTATTCCTATTCCTGTCAAACTGGATTTTGCGAAAATTTTCGGAGACGGTGGTTATGAAAAGTTAATTAACCTTGCTCTGGCTATTGGAGGGAAAACAGGGAACAGTTCGAAGTTAAAGCTTGCCATTAAACCAACTATAGATACATTTCTCGGAGGGATAACTTATCCTGGTGAGATAGATGTGATTAATAAGGAGTTCAGGTAAGAATCTCATGGTTTGATCACCAGTAATACAGCAGACACACAGAAACACTGAAAATGAAGTGCTGAAGAAAGTTTAAAGCCTTCCTAAAATTATAACTTCCGTCATAAGTATATTTCGTAAAGATGATTCACAATTAATTTGAAACAAAGAGGAATACGCTTATTAAATATTTATTATTCCCGGAAAGTAATGACGGCACAATACTTTTACCTTGAATATTAAAGGTTTACCCCCAGATAAAATCAATACATAACCCTATATATTCACTAATTAGTTTTTTTCATTTTTGTACCGGATAGAATTTAGAATCAAATCTATTCTAACTTTTCTAAAATTAAAAACTTAATTCAGAAAGGAGTTTGAAAATGAAAATTTTAGGAATAATCTTCGCAGTAATAATTTGTGTTGCAATGTTTATAAAAATCTATGTTCCGCTGATGCATGAAGAGCAACTTAACGGGAAAGCCGAGCGGGCTATAATAAATCGCCCTCCGCTTTCGTCATTACAAAATAAATAAAGCCGGAGGGGAGGAAACTCTCCGGCTTACTGAATTTTCAAGTCTATATCCTTTCATCTTTATCAGATTTAAAAAACTTAATTTTGATTACCGGCATAAACCGGTCAGGGTAAAGTTTTTTATTCCCATCCGGTTTTCTCTACTGTATTTTCTATGCAGGATATTATGATGTGTTAAAAGTTATTATCTTTCTGTCAGCGTTCATGACTCTAAATGTCAACGAGACTAAGATAAACAATCTTTTAGCTTCATTTCTATTTATGAACTCACCAGTATTATTGTGTTTATTATAGTCAACAATGTAAGCTATAAATTCTTCATCTTTGGCATAAATGCTGACAGGCTGAAAAGAAAAGTTTAGAGATATAACAATGAAGACGGTTAATATGAATTTTTTGATTTCCATTTAGGTAAAATTAGTTGTACATAAATTAAGTAACAATCATAATATTTTTCAAATCCATTAATATTCTGTCTCAGGGAAAATTACTGTTTAGAAGTTCCATCATTTTCCTTCTGTTGCGGTATAATCCCCTGAAGTAATTTAGTAACTGACTGAGTTTAGCCTCGCTTCCTTTGACAGAACCAAGATTTTTCATATAATTTACAACTTCATAATAGACTTTAACATCTGTGATTTTAGCGTGCTTCTTAATTGCTTCAACATATAAAGAAATTATTTCTTCCGGATATTTAGTCTTGAGACATTTTGCATAAGCATCTATGAATTCTATGTGGTCAGAATTAATTTGAACAAGTTTTAGTAATCTTTCGATATATTTTTCCTCAATAAATATTTCAGCTAATGATTTAGCCAGATAATAATTCCCTTGTTTATCCGGCTTCTTAATTTTTTCGATGATTTTTTCACACTCATCCCCCCATTCACTTACATTAAATGTTAATTTTAATTTCCTGTAATATTTCATATCGAAGTGTGAATTGAAAAACAAAAGCTCCGACCATTTGCGAATATCGTTTACATTATTTTCGAGTCCGGCAATATCTAAAATTTTTTCCTGCCATTCACCTGTTGTACCGTAGTGATTTTTGTTCTCTGAAATTTTAATTCCCTGAAGGCAAAGATCTTTTGCTCTTGCAAAATTCTTTTTCTTTATTTCTTCATCAACTACTATCCTCCTGAATTCAGGATAAATTATATTTTTTTCTAGCAGCTTTTTCACTTCTGAATTCAAATTGTTTTTCTTCAGATATTCCAGCTTAGCACAAACTAATCTTACAATATCATAATCTGAATATTCTTTTCTTTTTTCAATTTCAATCTGCTTATCTATATGTTCAAAAAATTTCTTTTCCTGTTCTTCAGTTGTAACAAGGTCAGGAAGTAAGTCCATAAATCTGTCTGCTGATTCATAATCATGATACTTCTCTTTATGAAACTCATCGATACAATACTCAAACAGTTCATCTTTCAGCATAGGAGGAGCTTTGTCAGATATTCGGGAAAGTGTCGCGAATGCTTCATCAATTACTCCTCCTAATCCTCCGTCATCCCTTTCTACATCGTTTATAAATAATGGAATTTCTTCAATCAAAGTCTTGCAAATTATCATGCTTTCCGGAATATTACCCTTGTTAAGAATATTTTCTGCCTTAGAAGAAAGTTCGAATAGCGAATTGACAAACTTACTTGCTTTTCTATAGTCAATGAAGCCACTCCTATCTGTAGATGACTTGAACAAATTACGAATGATTGTTCTGTATTTTTCATTTGGCTCTTCATCGAGCATATCAGCGAAATATGCAATGAAAGAATTTCTTAAGCTTCGTTCTTTTTTAAATTGATCTAAAAGAAAATTCTGCAATTCTTCCCGGGAAACTTTTTTAATAATAGTTTCAATTCTTTTCTTATTATCTTTTTTTGTATGGTGTTTGTTATCCGGCTGATCTTTTTCAATTTTCATAGATGCCGCTATTGCGTATAATACTGCGGCAATATGTTTACATACTGAACCCATGTCATAAGGACAATCACACTCCCAGTCTTTAATTTCAAATTTATCCGTCCTAACGCTAACATTGTACACTTCCGTTCCTTCGACTTCCGCTTCCCATAAACCTGTATCAACTTCATCAATTTCAATAACATAGCCATTTTTGAAATATCTGTATCCTCTTTCTAATATTTGTGGGTCAATATTATTTTCAAAATTATTGAATGTCATATTGCAACAAAATATAAAAGATTCTTTTGAATTAAAATATTGATATATAAATTTGTTGTAAAAAAATTTCCACTGCCAACCAAAACACTTTCATTTTTAAGATAATATTTAAGAATTACCTCAATTATAATATATCCTTTCTAATCAAAATTTAATAATTTGAATATCAAAAATCATAATTCATTCATTTGCAGTTCAAAGGTCTTTCAGAAGAAGAAGTAAAAGAAAGAATCTCAAAAAGTCTTCAGAATAAAGCATCCAAACCGAAGACAAAAACCATCCGCGAGATTTTCATAGAGAATCTTTTCTCAGTTTTTAATCTTGTCATTCTTTCCATAATGCTTTTTCTGATTTATTTTTATGTGTCAACCGGAGACAGCCGCCTTCTTCTTGACAGCATTGGCATTCTGTCAATAGCTTTTCTGAACACTTTCCTTGCAATTTTCCAGGAGATTAAAGCCAAGCGCGCATTGGATAAAGTGAATCTGCTTCTTAAAAAAGAAGTCCCGGTGATGCGGGATGGAGCAGAAGTTATGCTGGAACCCTCTGAAATAGTAATTGATGACATCATAAAAATTCAGAGAGGCGATCAGGTTATTGTTGACGGGAGCGTGGTTTATTCAAATCATCTTGAGATTGATGAGTCTTTGCTGACAGGGGAGTCAAACCCCATTCATAAAAAAGATAATGATGAAATCCTCTCAGGAAGTTTTTGCCTTTCTGGAAACGGGTTTTACAAAGCGGAAAAGATCGGTAACGATAGCTTTGCTGCACAGATTACCGAGCAGGCGAAGAAATATAAATTTGACTTAACTCCGCTTCAGAGAAGGATAAACTCAATTGTAAAAATTCTTTTTGTTGTTGCCGTCTTTCTTGTGACACTGGAAATAATATTAAACAAAAGTGATTTCAATGTTGACTTCGTCAGGAAAATATCGACGATTCTGATTTCACTGGTTCCGCAGGGACTTGTTCTGATGGCAACTGTAACGTTTGCAGTCGGTGTTTCAAGGATCAGCAAGCTTGGCGCGATAATTCAAAAGCTGAATGCGATAGAATCGTTTTCAAATGTGCAGGTAGTCTGTATGGATAAAACAGGAACACTTACTCAAAATAAATTAAGCATTCATCTCATCAGCAAATTTGATAATGTATATAGTGAAGATGAAATCAGGACATTAATTGGGACATACGCAGCTTTGACAAGCGATAAGAATGCAACGATAAATGCAATAAATGTTTTTGAACCGGACTATGAATACAAGTTCATTGATGAATATCCTTTTAGCTCAGAAAGAAAGATGAGCATGATAAAGGCACAGAAGGGGAATGAGAAGATTACTTTTATACTGGGAGCATATGATGTTCTCTCTGCAAGGATGAATGAAACCTTCAGAGCTGAGTCAAAAATGATTTTTGAAAACAATGAGCTTGGAGTGTACAGGAATGTCTTGTTTGCAAAGGTAAAGACCGATGAGCCGATGGAAAAGATAGTTAACCGTTTGGATGACATCGTAATTGAACCCCTCTGCATTATTTCAATTACCGATAAAATCAGAGACGATGTTTTTGATGCAATAAAGTTATTTGAAAATAACGGCATTAAAATAAAAATACTTTCGGGAGATTCGGCGAAGGCGATACAGGAAGTTGTGCATGAAATAGGCTGGGATGTAAAGGATTCCCAGATGATTTCGGGGAACGATCTGGATAACATTTCAGAAGAGAACTTTAAGAAAGTTGTAATGAACAATGTGATTTTCGCGCGGCTTAAACCCGAGCATAAACTAAGAATAATAAAGACCTTAAAGAAGAAGAAGATTTACACGGCAATGATAGGGGATGGAGTAAATGATCTGCCAGCAATAAAGGAGGCTGACATGGGAATAGCAATGGAAGAGGGGAGCGGCATTACAAAAGAAGTTGCTGACATAGTCCTTCTGAAAAATAAATTCTCATTGCTTCCGCAGATATTCGATGAAGGGAATAAAATAGTAAATACAGTTAAGTCAGTCGGTAAACTGTTTATTACAAAAAATTTCTTTGTAATTTATATTACATTACTCTCGATGTTCTTCTTTCTTGATTTTCCATTGACGCCGAGAAGAGTTGCGCTGATCAATTTTTTCGGAATAGCATTGCCAGCGTTCATGATCACATTAAAGAATACAAATACCGAAAAGACGTTAAACTTCATGTCTGATCTTATAACATATGTGATGCTGTCCGCATTAATCATAGTAGCAGCGGGATATACCGGGATTTATTTTATTGAGAGAAATTTTACAGTTTCCGAAAAGGACATACAGATGGTAATGCTGACTATCATGATTATAACGAATATTGCAAACTTCTTTGCAATTGTGCTGATTAAACAGGATGACAACAAGCTTGCTTATCTTCTTTACGGATTTTTCATTCTGATAATATACGTTTTCTTTGCGGCAACAAACATTGATTCGGCTGTTATCAATCTTTTAAAGGAATTCTATGAAATAGATAATGTAAGAAGAGATCTGTGGCCGACGATAATGATTATAAGTTTAATTAGTTCGGTAATTTTGTATTTTGCTCAGAAACTCAGGGATAGAATAATCAATAAAAATTAGTGCCACATGAAATTAAAATTACATACACAGATAGTAATTGCTTTGATATTCGGAGCTGTATTCGGTTCGATCTTTCACATTGACCAGCATAAGCTTGAGCTAACGGGTAAAAGCGGAGAGTTTATTGTAAAGGACTGGTCTGAGATTTCTTTTTTAAGGAACGATTCGGTCATGAAATCTTTTGATGCAAACTCCCAGCTGTCAGTTATAAAGTATTTTAATTCCATAAAAGATAAGAAACTTAAGGAAAGTTTAAAAATAGAAATAAAATATCCCGATAAGGAAATTCAAATCCTGGAAAATGTGACAGCAGTTAATAAAGTCAGAACAATTGGTGTAATGTTAAAGCCGGTAGGGGATGTTTTTATTCGTCTTCTGACCATGATAGCAGTTCCGCTTGTACTTTCATCACTCATAGTAGGAGCCGCTTCATTATCAGACCTGAAACACATTGCAAAAATAGGCGGGAAAACCCTGGGCTTCTATGCTCTGACAGCCGTGATTGCAATTACAATAGGATTAATTTGTGCAAATATAATACAGCCCGGGAAGTTTATGCCGGAAGAGACAAAAACCCGTTTGCTGGAAACATTTCAGGAAGATGCACAAAGTAAAATAGAGCAAAATGTTTCAATGAATATAGTGGATTTTCTTGTCAACATAGTTCCGAGAAATCCTTTCAAAGCTATTGCTGACGGTGATTTTTTACAGATAGTTTTCTTTTCAATACTTACGGGAATATTTTTATCACAGATTAATGCACATAAATCAAAGACAGTAATAGAGTTCTTTGACGGTATCTCCAATGCAATGATAATGCTTGTTGAAAAAATAATGCTCGTAGCGCCAATAGCTGTATTTACATTGATCGCTGCAACAGTAGCTGAGTTCGGATTTAACATTCTTCAGACATTACTCCTTTATTCTCTAACCGTGATCCTGGGACTGACCATACTTACTTTCATAGAATACCCTGTTTTGCTGAAAATATTTACAAAGGTTAATGTTCTTAACTTCTTTAAAGTACAGCGGCCTGTCATAGCAGTCGCATTTTCGACCAGCTCTTCAGCGGCAACTTTACCTGTGACAATGGACATCTGTGAAAAAAAATTGGGAGTGCCCAACAGGATCGCAAGCTTTGTACTTCCGTTAGGTACAACGGTCAATATGGATGGAACTGCATTATATCAGGCAGTAGCTGCAATGTTCATTGCACAGGTTTACGGATTTGACCTGAATCTCACGCAACAGCTTACGATTGTACTAACTGCAGCATTAGCAGCGATTGGGACTGCACCGGTTCCCGGAATAGGGCTGATAATGCTGATTATCGTTTTGAAATCCGTAGGCGTTCCTGAAGAAGGGATTGCGCTTATAATTGGAGTTGACCGGATACTTGACATGTGCAGAACTGTACCGAATGTAATTGCAGATTCCCTGGCTTGTGTAGTAATTGCAAGCAGTGAAGGAGAATTAGGAAAAATGGATTTGAAAGAAGAATTTTTAAAAATTTAATGAGGTTATTGTTATTGAAATTAAACCGAATAATAATGTTAAAAAATATTCTGTACCTTACAGCAGCCTTATCAATTTTAATTACCATTTTAAGCTGTTCCAAAACAACACAAAATTCCAGCAATCAAACAGTAATTAACTCAAATCAAAATAAATCAGAAGGAAATAAAAGCTTGAATAAAAACATTTACGATCTCTCAGTTAAAACAATGGACGGTGAAACTAAGAATTTATCGGACTATAAAGGCAAGGTGCTGCTCATAGTAAACGTCGCTTCAAAGTGCGGGTATACTCCCCAGTATGAAGGTCTCCAGACAATTTATGAAAAGTATCAGGACAGGGGATTCGAAATTCTGGCATTTCCCTGCAATGACTTTGGTGAGCAGGAGCCGGGAACAAATGACGATATAAGAACATTCTGTGAAACAAAGTATAATGTTACTTTCCCATTGTTTGATAAAATTACTGTTTTAGGAAATGGCAAGAATCCGCTGTATGAAAGACTTACGGAAAATTCTGAGCCTCCGGGAGATATCGGATGGAATTTTGAGAAGTTTTTAATTGATAAAAACGGAGACATTGTGAGCAGATATAAAAGTAAGGTTAAACCTGAATCAGAAGAAATTACTGGCGTGATAGAATCGGAATTAGTAAAGTAAGATTTAGAGTCAGAATTGAAGGATAGAAAATAATACGGGAGAAACCGTTTAAACGGTTTCTCCCGCTGTTTTTTTTAGATCGGAGTTACAATTTGTTATTCATCCTCTGTAACCAATATATAACGATGGGAAGTAAGGATAGAATAATACAGAAGAAACAGTTTAAACGGTTTCTCCCGCTGGTTCTTTACCTCAGCATCACAAGCTTCTGAGTCTGTGTTACAGTTTGAGATTCATCTTCAGTCACGAGCTTATAAAGGTACGTTCCGTTTGCAATGATATCTCCGTCATCATCTCTGCCGTCCCAGGGGATCTGATTATTTCCTATATTTACTGCCGATTCAATTTGTTTGATCAGTCTTCCGGAAACAGTATAAATTTTAATTTTGAATTTGCTTGGAACATACGATCCTGCAAGATTGAAAATAAAACTTGTTCCTTCCTTCATGGGATTTGGATAATTGTATAAATCTTTTATCGCCAATTCATCACTTACAATGACATCAAAAGAAACTGTATCGGAATTATTGTCATCAGTAAAAACGACCGATAATTTATTTGAACCTTTCTGCATCTCCGGATAATAAAATACGGAATTTTCTCCTGACGTGGAATTATCCTTTTCCATTACCTTAAACAAAGTATTCAATTTGCCATTTACAAAGTAAGGAACATATTTATCGTTGAGAGTAATTGCAAGTCTGGTCGTATCAGAGATGAATGAAGCAGCGGTTACTGCATTCGAAACGGATACCTTAATTTCAGGATGCGGAGTTACATAATCCCCGTTGCTTAACGGGTGATTGTCACTGAAAACCTGAATTACAGGTGTATTAAAAATATGAGCCGAATTCATTGAAAACTCAACATTGTTATTATACGAATAGAATTCGTTATTCTGTGATTTAGGTAATACTTCAACAATGATCTTCATGCTGTCCCGGAAATAAGGAATTTTGAATTTATTCTTGTAAGTCCAGTTGCTGTCAGGCTTAATGATATAAGATGAGGTGTCAGTTAGAATCAGGTTCGGTGATGAAATACTCTTTTTATATACATTCAGAACAAATCCGGAAAAATTAGAATATCCGCGGTTATGATTATCAAAATTAAATTTCAAATCTTCACCGACTTTAAAGCTTGAAGTAATTCTCAATGAACTAATATCCCATGTGATTTCAGCCGGTGCAACATAATGTGCCTTTATTGAATTTAGTAAAGATGAAACTTTACCGGAGACAGTATCAATTTTAATTTTTGCCATTAAATTTAATCTTGGATACTGAAATGCATTGATACTGCTTAAATTACAGAACGCATTAGTCTGCAAATCAGACAATAACAGTGTCTGCTGATTGTTAGCATCAATTCCATAGACATCGAATTTTATAGAACTGCTTGGATTCAATGTCTGAGTCCAGGAAAAATCGGTCCAAGCTTCTGCCGGTCCGACTATATTTGAAACTGTTCCGGAAGTTCTTGACAGAGTCACATCCATACTGCTGATTGATTCTGACCAATGATCACATGCAGTACAATAAGGTGCTGGTCTGCAGCATGGATCAAACATTTCAGAAACCTGTGAATGATTTGCACCGAGAAATCCTATCAAACTCCATGTATGGAAGTAACCGATCAATCCAATGGAATCACAATAAATACTTCCGAATTGTCTCAATTTTGCTTTAGCTGTTGCATTCAAAAATCCAGCTTGTACGTATGCGGCGTTCAGGAGCATAAGATAATGTGTCGAATCAAAAGTATTGAGATAAGTTACAAGTGAATCGGATGATGGAGCTCCCGAGTTCATTTTGAGATTTTTTAGCGATATAATACTGCCGTCAACTTTTCTTACCTTAAGCATATTTAATCCGGTATTCAACCCGGCATCAATATAAATATTCTTCCCCCCGACACTGAAGTATGAAGACTCTTCTGCATTACTGCCGAGAGACCTGACAAATAAATTTGCATTAAACTTGGAAAGTTCAATGCCATTTGTGCCGAAATTTGTATTGGAATAATCTGATGATGAGAATTGTCTTGAATCATTCTTCAACAAAGTAATATCACCTCCGGCTAATTTATCCGGGATGTCTTGCTTCTGACTTTCCGGAGAAGATGTGATGGTATTATTATAAATGAAAGTCTGAACTCCTGACCATCCGGAACTGTCGTTGTTTAAGATACAGTTAGTTCGCCAGAAATACAATTTGTTATTAACAGTTAAAGGTACTGAAGTTTTAAATTTTGTAACTACACCGGAAATGTTGTTATTAATAAAAGTTCTCTTAAGCGGCGAATTAAAAAGAGTCGTAGTATCAAACTGCAATAGGACCTGAACATTATAAACTAAAGGGTCAACTCTCGGATTTAAAGCATAAAATTCAACACTATCAGTAGAGATGACTGAATTAGAAACCGGCTTTAACGGAACAAAAGAAGTGTTTTTGACAGGTATGCTGATGGTGATGGAATTATTATTTTTATTTTCTAACGGAACCCAGTTGCTGTAATCAAGCGTTACAACAGCACTGTAAATGCCTGCAGAATCAATCTTAAAATTAAAACTGGTTGAATCTGCGAATTTAAGATTCTTAAGTACTGTGTCTTTTGAATAATAATTCTGACTATTTTTTTTAAGCTGGAATCTGATTTTTGTCGAATCACAATGAGTACCAAAATTTTTTGGATAAATCATCAGAGACAAATTATCGCCGATGTCCGGAAAACTGTTGGACAATTTATAATCTGAATTTGTAATGGAAAGCTCTGGTCTGACGGGAAAATTTAATGTAACAGCCGGATCACCAATCAAAGAATAGCAGTTTAGTGTATGCCTGACCGAGAAAGACAGAGAATCCCTTGACATCTGGGTTTGAGCATATTTTGAGAGTTTTCCGATTCTTCTGGTAGTATCACTTTTCATTGTCTGAAGAAAGTGTGATCCGTAATCATTGCCGGTTCCGGAATAGCTCCATCCTGTAGTTCCGACAAAACCAATTGCGCCTTTGTCGCTGAGATAAATGAATCTCTCCCCGAATCCTCTGTAATCCGCTTTAGAATTTTCACCTGTAAAACATGTCAGACTCAGGACTAAAGGAAGCTTGGATCCGTTGCTTAAAGTATTAGGATCTTCCATACCTACTTCCCAGTCGTGGCTTCCTGCGTGCCCTCTGAAATTTACAAACAAACATCCTCTGCTGATATCATTCTTAATTGAATCTCTGAAATTAAAAGTTGTTGAACCAGATGTATCTGACCTGTATATCTTATGAGCATCTCCGCTTATTGAAGGAGGGTTTATATAAGCACTAATTTCAAAATTTGATTTTGTCTGGTGAGACAACTGCTCGGAAAGTGTTCCTCCTCCTGTGATGAAAACAAAATCTTTTGACCAATCAGCAGGACTCTGACTTTCATAAGCAATAATCTTATCTACCATAGTTTGAGCTTCAGAAGTATAATATGCCGGTAATCTTCCTATTGCGATCTGATTATAGTAGCAAAAAGTGCCGATGTTGAAGTTTGCAAAATAACCGTCTGAAGGAGGAAGCCCGTACGTTGGGACCAGATTTTGATAATAGGATGAAGTTGTTAAATTCTTTTTTGGATCAAGTGATGCTCTTCCCAGAAGACATATAAAGCTCAATTTAGGCAGCTGCCAGTTGTTGTAAATATATGTTGTAAAATTTCTTACTGCAACCGGGCTTTCCAATCCATAATTAAAAATATCATAAATGTCTTCAATTTCAGCTTTGACAGAACGGAAATCGTCTTTTGTCTGACGGTATGATCTTAATTGCTCTGCCTGTGAATTAAATAAACTGTGATAAATTACAAGATAATCAGCCCCGTTTGAAATCGAAACAAGATCAGGAACTTGCTTTTGCTTTATGCGGAATGGTTTTTTTGTAATATTACTGTTTATCATTTCAAATTTTCCGTTGCTCTTTCCGGTAAATTTCAGTGTATCTAAATTAAAAGCTGCATTCGTAATTCTAATATTGTTATTAACATCATAAATGTTGATCGGATTTGAAGAGACAGCTCCGTTGACTCTGAATAATTTAGAAGTTGTATCCGAGCCCGGAAGATTTGATGATAGTTTCGGTGAATTTAACTTAAAATTTCTTGGATACTGAACTTCAAACATATCCAGATACATGGAGCCTGAATATCCGGATGCCGGAACATATTTTATTGAAACAGTATTGACGGATGAATTTGATAAAAGAGTGCTTGAAAAAGTCACGTTTGTATCTATGCGGTTCATGTCATTTGAGATTATGGTATTGACAAGATTACCGTTTACTCTGATTTCCAGGTTATGTTCATTGAATATTGATGTGCTTCTGTTTGTCGGGTAAGCGAATAACCTGACGGATGCAGTCTGCGGAGACGTATTAAGAAACGGCAGTGAAAATGTATCGCTGAGAGTCTGATTATCATATAATGTTGCCCAATACCATCCTTCTCCCCTGAATTTCTCAGTGCTTAAAAATCTCAGATCATTGCCGTTAAGCACTTCACCCTGAGTATAAAAGTTATCTTTTTCAAAATGCAATACTTCATTGAAAAAGGAATTCGGATAAAAAACAGAGACAGAGTAAGTAGAATTTGTAAATCTGATGCCGTTAGCTCCTCCCCACTCAATCCAATACACATTAGTATCCGAATAGGGATTGTAAAATTCATTTGTAGTATAAGCCAGCGTATTATTCTGATCGTATGTATTAATAACTCCTCCGTAATTTCTATTTCCGTAAAAATCCAGATAATCGGAAGCACCGAAATTACCGTCCTGCTCGCCGCTAAAATATATTGGCAGCTGTTCTCCTTTATTATAAACTTTTACAGTTCGCGGGTCTATTGAATTTGCATTTACCCCTGCATTTGTAAAATCTGTTTTATCAATTCTGTACATTCCGTCTTCTGCAACAAACAATTTCAAATATGCTTTGTTAGGAGTTATCCAACCGTAATTTTGTGAAAATGAATTCGCGGAATGAAGTGTAAGTATTAACAACAAAAGAAATAATTTTTTCATAAAGTTTATGATTTATAAAGATTTAATGTTTTAGTTCTAATCGAAAAATTTAGTGTTTTAGCAAAAATAAAAATTTTTTCAAATGGGAGATATTATATTCTAACCGAAATCGTGTTGCTTTTTGTATTAAGTGAAATACTGCTTTTTAATTCAACCCAGATTTTTCATTAGAACATTAATTTACCACGAAGTCACAAAGACACAAAGCAATTGCTAATAAAATAGAATGTAAGAAAAAATTCTTTGCGCACGTTGCGAAATCCTTTGCGTACTTTGCGTTTGCAGCATTTCAAGATTTCTAATGAACAATTTGGGTTCAAGTATCAATCAGGATATGATAAAGTATTCGGACTTGAAGAAATTAAATACTATTATCCCAAATTGTTCAATAGAAAATTAAGAAACTATTTAATCGCAAAGAATGCAAAGTACTTTAGCGCTAAGAATTTTTTCTTACAACTTCAGATTTCCTTCAAACCCTTAGTGCTCTTCGTGCCTTAGTGGTAAAAAAAATTTCTATTGAACCATCTGAATTATAATAAATCCCATATAAATAAGACCCTTGGTTTTAAGGTTCTATTTTAATACAACCAGTTTTTGAACTTTAAGTTCTGAATTTAAATCTTCACCGGTTATGAGTTTATAGAAATAAGTACCATTAGCAACTATATCACCGTCATTATCCTTCCCGTCCCATGGTATAGTGTTGTTTCCGACATTTGCATTGTAGTCTATTTCTTTAATTAATTTGCCGCTCACTGTATAAATTTTTAACTTAAACGGATACTGACTTACGGATCCGGCTAAATTAAAAATAAAATTAGTTTCGTTTCTCATGGGGTTGGGGTAATTGTAAAGATCATTAACCATTAATTCACTGCTTACAATTACATCGTAAGAAAGTGTATCAATGCTATTATCACCGTCACCTTTATAAGCTATAGAAAGTATATTCTTGCCGTTTGTCAAAACAGGAAAGTAAATCAGAGAAACAAAATTCTCCAAAGACTGATCCGATTCAATTGTTTTTATCTCCGGATTTATTTTCCCGCTAAGAAAATATGGAACATAATTTCCGTTTAGCATTACTGACAATTGTAAAGTATCCGATAAGATAAACGGAACATCAGGCTTCATCATTTTTATTCTGATCTCAGGATTCTTGCTTATAAAATCTCCGCTGGTGATTAACTTACCGTCTCCCGTTACTTCAATTGTTGTTGCTGAAACCGAACCTGTTGAAGTAATTCTGAAATCGGCAGAATTATTAAAAGTGTAAAACTCATTGGATTTATCCCTGGGTTTTATGTTTATAATAATATTGGTGCTGTCCCTTACGAATGGGGTGGTAAAGCTGTTTGAATAGCTTCCGATACTGTCAATTTTTAAAAGAGACGGTATAGTATCGGTTAAGATTAAATTGGGGTCTGATATCGATCCGTTGTAAACGTTAACAATCAATCCGTAGATATAGGCAAAACCGGCGTTATGATAATTGAAGCTAAAATTAGTAATATTATTGTCTCTTTCAAGAGAATTTATTTGCAACGAATTCTTATCTAATATTAATTCTGCCGCAGGAGAATAGCTGACATTTAAAGAAGTCAAAGCAGGTGAATCATTTCCCGAAATAGTGTCAATGCTGAACTTTGCATTGAGATTTAAAAATGGATACTGAACCGGATCTATTGTGCTTAATTCAACGAATTTATTTGTCTGCACATTTTGCCTTAAGATTGTCTCATTTCCGGAAAAATCAATTCCGATTATGTCAAATACCAGACTGCTGTTCGGAGGCACCGATGAATTCCAGTAAAAATCAGTCCATTCTTTTGCAGGACCGATAATGTTTTTTACAGAACCTGATGTTTTCTTGAACATTACGCTCATAGAGCTGACTGACTGAGACCAGTGAGTGCAGCTTACACAACCCGGCGCAGGTCTGCAGCAGGGATCAAACATTTCAGATACTCCCGATGTGCCGGCACCCAGTGATCCTATTAAGCTCCAGGTATGGAAATATCCCAGCAGTCCTATTGAGTCACAATAAACGCTTCCGAACTGTCTTAATTTTGCTTTGGCATTTCCCGTTAAGGTAGTTCCGCCTGCCACGTATGCTGCATTAAGTAGCATAAGATATTGTGTAGAATCAAATGTGTTCAAAAAATTAACCAGCGAATCAGATGAAGCCGTTGCAGTCATTTTTAAATTCTTAAATTCCAGTATGTTCCCATTGAGCTTTTTAACTTTAATCATACTAAGTCCCGCGTTCTGACCCGCGTCTATGAATATATTCCTGTTTCCAACGCTAAAATATGAAGCTTCTTCTCCATTACTGCCCAATGACCTGACAAAGAGAGTTGCAGGGTAATCAAGAAGCTTGATCTCATTCTGGTAAAATCCTGTATTGTTGAAATCAGATTCGGCAAACTGATTAATATTGTTCTTTAATAATCCCACTGATGTATTTGCAGAAATAAATCTATCCTTTTCTTCGTCCTTCAGAGTCAGTCCGTTATTGTAAATAAAATTCACTGTTTTAGTCCAGCCTGTTGAATCATTATTAATTACTGAATTTGTTCTCCAATAATAAATTGTATTGTTGATTGAAACAGGAAGTAAAGCCCTGAATTTTGTTACTGCTCCAGAAATATTATTATTAGTAAAGGTCTGCAGAACGGGGGAGTTAAAAAGCCTGGATGTGTCAAGCTGGAGCAATACTCTCACTGAGTTCTGGCTGAAACTCAATCTTGGATTCAGTCCGGATAATTCTATGCTGTCTTTATATGAAATTGAATTGTTGACCGGACTTACAGGCAAATATGCGTATTCTGCATATGGAATGTTAAAGGTAATTGTATTATTTGATTCAATTTCCTGGGGGTATCTGTTATTCTGATCAAGAATGACCGTCATCGTATAAACTCCCGGAGTATCAATCTTAAATGTATGCAGCACGGTATCTAAAAATTTAAAGTTAAGGTATGCTGTATCCTTTATAGAATAATTGATACCGTTTTTCTTCAGCTGGAATCTGATCAGGCATGTATCAGCGCAAAGCCCGTAATCTTTCGGAGTAATTTTCAGAGTTACAGGCTCGTTTAGAGTTACTGATTCTGTAGAGAGTTTATAATCAGTATTTTTAATTGCAAATTCCGGATACTTAGGTAATTTCAGCTTGACAGCCGGATCACCTAGAAGTTTATAACAATTTACTGTATGTCTTATCGCAAAATTAAGAGAATCGGCACTCATACTCTTGCCTGCCGATTTGGTCATTTCTCCTAATTTTCTTGTGCTGTCAAGTTTGATAGTCTGAATTATATAAGTGCCGAAATCATTCCCTGAATTTTCAAAGCTCCAGCCGGTAGTGCTGATAAAGCCAATGGCTCCTTTTCCGCTTAGATACATCCACTTTTCGCCAAATCCCCTGAATTCAGATTTAGAATTTTCACCGGTAAAACAAGTCAGACTCAAAACAAGAGGAAGTTTATTCCCGTTGCTAAGTATGTTAGGATCTGACATTCCAACCTCCCAGTCATGGCTTCCGGCATGACCTCGGAAGTTAATGTATGATGTTCCGCGGTTAACAGTATTCTTTATCGAATCGGCATAATTAAAAGTACCGGTTCCTGATGTATCATTTCTGTATATCTTAACTCCCTCACCGGAAATGGGACATGGGGTTATGTACTGGTTTATTTCAAAATTAGATCTTTGCTGATAAGATTGCTGCTCAGCAAAAGTAGCGCCTCCTGTAATGTAAGAGAATGTTTTATACCATCTGTCCGGCTGTTCATTTTCGTAAGCAATAATTTTATCAACCATGGTCTGAGCTTCGGATGGATAATATGCAGGAATTCTTCCGATTGATACCATATCATAATAAAAAAATGTTCCAATATTGAAATTGGAATAATATCCGTCAGTAGGAGGATTGCCATATACAGGAATAAAATTATTGTGGAAATTGCTTCCGAGAGAATTTTTCTTAGGGTCAAGAGAACCTCTTCCAAACAGGCATACATATTTCACCTTTGGCAGCTGCCAGAAATCATACACATGTTTCACAAATCTTTTTAAAGCAATGGGATCCTCTTTTCCGTAATTAAAGATATCATAAATATCCTGAATATTTGATTTTACAGACCGGTAATTATCTGTAGTTTGCCTGTAAGCCCTCAGCTGCTCTGCCTGATCCAAAAAATCCGAATGATAGACAAGAAGGTAATCAGCTCCGTTCGAGCCGGAAACAAGATCCGGAACCTGTCTCTGAATTATTCGCACCGGTTTGTTTCTGACCGAATCGTTTACAATTTCTAATTTTGCGTTGTTTTTTGCAGTAAATTTTAATGTATCGGCATTGCTTGAAATGTTAGAAATCCTGATATTATTTCTAACGTCGTAAATATTTATTGTGCTTGCCGCGCTATACCCGGAAATTCTGAATAATTTAGAAGTTGTATCAACGGACACCAGATCGGCTGAAAGCTTTTTATCAGTGATTTTAAACGACTGCGGGTATTTTAACTCAAACAGATCAATAAACATTTGACCGGCAAATCCGGAAGCTGCCACATATTTTAAAGAAATATTGTTCACAGAAGTTGCCGACAGCAGTGAGCTTGAAAAGGTTATCGTAGTATCAATTTTCTTAAAATCAAGTGTAGTAACGTTATCTGAATAAATCGTTGTTATAAGGTTTCCATTTGCATAAATTTCAATTGAATGCTCGTTTGTAATTGAATTGCTTCCGTTTAGCGGATATGCAAAGATTCTTAAAGTTGCATTTTGAGGTTGATTAAAAAGAGCCGGAATAGAAAAAGTATCGCTTACTGACTGATTTGTAGAGAGTAGAGACCAATACCAGCCTTCGCCTCTGCATTTTTCCGTATTAAGGAATCTAGTATCTCCTTGAACGTTTTCTCCCTGGCTATAAATTTTATCTTTCTCAAAATGAAGAGTCTGAAAATAAAAATCAGAAGGATATAAATTAGATGTTGCAAAGTTTGAATTTAAAAATCTTAAGCCGTTAACACCGCCCCAGCCGATCCAGTATGCATTTGTATCGGAATACTGATTATAATATTCGTTAGTTGTGTAAATAACTATATTGTTCTGATTATAAGTATTTGTAAGACCGCCTGAATTTCTGTAACCGAAAAAATCCAAATAATCACCGTCGTTAAAAATGCCATCCTGCTCTCCAGAAAAATAAATCGGTACTTCAGCTCCTTGATAAATAACTTTTACAGTCCTCGGATCTATTGAACTTGTATTAATGCCTGAATTTATAAAGTCCTGCCTGTTTATTCTCGCTAACCCTTCATTAACAACATATAACTTTAAATATGTAGTACCGGGAGTAATCCAGTTAAAATTTTGAGCATGCAATAATCCGGAAAGTAATGTCAGAACTATTACCGGCAATAGAATGGTTTTTTTTAACATGATTGGTTTTTAAATTTTATACAAAATTATATTAACAAGAAATTAAGTTGCTGCAGTCATTTTAAATACAATCAGACCGGCTGCGTAAACGACAAGAATGAAAAACTGTCTGATCTTCCGGAATATTTTTGAATTAATTTTTTGAGGTGAAATATAAGTAATAGCATTTACCAGATTTAAGCTTTGACCTTTCCACAAATAGTATTCTCTTAATAAATCTGCAATCATTTTTTTACTTGATTTATTGTCGGATAATGTAGCACATGAAGTCAGAAGATAATAAGTAATTCTTTTACGGATTTCATTATCCCGAAAAAATTTTGATTTTCTGAGGTATTTTGCAATTTTTAAAACTGAAACAGCTTTTTCGGTGATCATTTCCTTTGTATTTTTTACCAGGGAAATTTTTTCCTTTGAATCCATATTGACATAAAATAAGATTTCCGGCACATGAATAATCTTATTATTAATTATTGCTGCTCTTACATCATATTCATAATCTTCCCATATTCTGGATTCAGACCAGGGTCCTATTTTGTTTACGATTTCCCTTTTCCATACGCATGCGCCTGTTGCCCATGGTCTTCCGTGATTATCAAATAAAATGGGGACTATGCTGTCGAAGGATTTATCGTTCTTATTTCTCAAAAAATTTCCTGCTGTCCTGATTAACATAGTTTTACTGTAAGCCATTCCCACATCTTCATTTTTTTCCAGATGGAAAATAATTTTTTCAAGAAATTTTTCATTCCATAAATCGTCAGAATCCAAATATGCAAAATAATCTCCTTTTGCAATTAATCGTCCGGTTTCACGGGCTAATCCCGGTCCGAGATTTTTTTTGTTTCTTACAATTCTTATCCTGAAATCGTTTGAAATATTATTTTTGAATAAATCAACATCAAATTCTTCAACTGATGAATCATCTACTAAAATAAGCTCAACTGGCCTGTACGTCTGATTTATTACCGATTTTATTGACTCCTTTAACAAACTCACCCTGTTATAAAAAGGTATTATAACTGAAACAAGCTTGTTTTTTGAAATGGAATTGGTCATAAGCTTTTTATTCCTTTAAGCTTGGAAAAATTTTTGCAAAAAATAATTGAAGTTTAAAGAAATTAATAAATATTTATGAGCTAAAAAAGATTAAATGAAACCCTTCATATAACAGGGGAAACTGTAATATTCTTATTACTTTAACTTAGTATAAGATTATCTATAGGGATTTAAGTGAAATGATTTTTTGAGTAAATTTTATTTTGGAATTATTTGTCAAAATTAAACTGTTTAAAATAATAAGTCAAGATGTAAAATTTACAAGCCATATATTGCGGTCTTAATATAAGATTCCTCCAGCCTAACCACTTTGACATCCTTTTTAATGTCTTTAGAATCTCTTCATTCCTGTACTTTTGATTACCCTGAAATGTCCTGATAATTTTGAATACTAATTTTACATCGTCAAGAAGAAATTGTCTTTCCATACCCCTGGAAGAAATTAAATTTCGGATTCGTCTCACCTGATCTTCACTTACCGAAAATCCCAGCCGGGAAATATTTTCCCTTGCTATCCTTATGCTCGCCGAACTCAATATATCGGCATTTACTGAACTATTATTGCGTGGGTGTTTTCTGTAAAGGACTAACCTTTCCTTTAGATTGTGTACTTTGCCATACCGGCTGATTTGAGAAATGATTCTGAAATCTTCTGCATGTAAGAATTTTTCATCATAAAAAATTCCATTTTCATCAATTATTTTTTTAAGGTACATAATACTGGGGTTTGCAAATGTGCTTCTGAATATTAAACTAAATTTTGCTTCCTGATCTGTTTCCGGTCTGACTGGATTTGAAATGACTTTGCCGCTTTCATCTATCACCGTGACATCTGAGCCTACCAGAACGTAATCAGGATTTTTTGTCAAAAATGATAGCTGAAAATCAAGTCTGTCCGGTAAAGAAACGTCATCCGCATCCTGAATTGCTGCGAATTTTCCCGTTGCACTTCGCAATGCAAGATTTAAAGATGTTACTCGTCCTAAATTTACCGGATTATCTATAACTCTAATTCTGTCATCTTTACCGGCAAATTTATTCAAAATTGATGTTGTATTATCAGTAGAACCGTCATTTACAATTATATACTCAAAATTCTTATATGTCTGATTTAAAATGCTCTGGATTGATTCTTCTACAAAATCTTCGCAATTATAAACTGTCGTTATTACTGAAATCTCAGGATTTATCATTTCAGTTTTGATTGAGTATTTTCAAATGAACACACCTTTCTCCATGAAGCTTTTTTAACTGAATTTATCCTGATGTTATATTTTCCGCGTATTTTCATCAGTTCTAAAATTCTTCCGATAGTTTTCTCAATTCTTAATATTTCAGCATCTCCTTCCATCGTCTGATTGAATCTCAATAATTTTCTTATCCCGTATCCTCTGATTTTTTTTATTAACGCAAATAATTGATAATCCCATCTTTGCATGAATTTTTGTAGAAAATTTTCGGGTTCAGGATCCATTGCCTTTAAATAAGGTTCCAGGTCAACCTTCTGTGAACCGAATCCCCTGCTTAGTTTACGAAGGTATTCCCAGCTTAATCTCTCCTGGCTTATGAAATGCTTAATCTTCAGTGAAGGTTCATAAAGGATCTCCCATCCGGATAATCTTAATGCGTAGCACAATTCAATATCTCCTCCTGAAGTTAAAGTATTTCCTAGCCTGTCTGATAAAACCGATTCATAACCATTTGAGAATAAATATTCCAATGCTGATTTCCTCAAAACCATGCCGGCTCCCCACAATACACTGTTTTCCCATGTTACAAAACCGCTTTTTTCATATTGCTTTCCTGCAGAATAACTTTGCTGAAATTTCTCAAACCACCCGGGAAATGTTCCGTTTGTAACGGCTTCACTTTGTCCTCCCAATACCCCGATTTTTTCATTTCCCTGCATTATGTCATAACTTATTGCAGCATATTCCTCATCAAGCCAGTTATCATCGTCACAGAAAATTAGATATTCGTATTTTGCATTATCAATTCCCATTCTCCTGGCTGATGATAAACCCTGAATTGGCTGTTTTAATATCTGAAAATCCGGATGACGCCGGAGTTGCAGAAAAAATTTTTCTGCAATTTCAGATGTATCATCAACTGAGTTATTGTCTACAATTATTACTTCAAACGGAATGTGGTCCGGTAAATTCAGCCGGGATATGTGTTTCAGAGTTTCAGGCAGAAGTTTTGAACTATTATAACAGCATATTACTATAGAAACACCTTTTATCATTTACGATCGCTTCTTAATCTCAAACCGGTTTTAAATTCTGACACAATTAGCTTAATACATTTAAGATTTAATGTTATTTTCTTCTTTCTTCTTAATCAGATTTCCAAGTAAGGCATTTACCATCAGACTCATTTTGTTCCGGTTAAACAAGGATACAGGATATAAAATATAGGAAGGTATTAATGCTAAAACCGTATCTAATCTCTTATGGTTGGCATAATTCTCGATAGCTTTGGAATATAATTGTTTGGATTTGGCTTTGTATTTCCTGTATCTGAAGTAATAGTACCCCAGCTTCATTTTGTAAATAAACTTTTCTTTTGAATTTCTTAATCCGGTCCCGATATCAACATTTTTTAATTTTCTCAAACCCGAAACCGAGCGACCTGCCAATTGCGACGGACTAAAAGAAAACTTTTTTGTTGTCTCAATGTAATTGGATACATAGACTATGTTTGATTTTTTTATTTTCTCTCTTTTTAAAATATATTTTGGAGATAAAATATATGCAAAAATCAAAATAAGATTACCTTTTACCGCTGAGTTTTCCCTGCGTAGCTCATGTCCGTAATAATTTAATTTATGCGCTAATGAATATTCCGGATTGTCCTGATATAAATGCTTTGCAAAAATAAATTTTTCCATGAGTCTTCTGCCGAAAAATGCGTAGCAAAAGAATTTTAATCTTGAGCTTTTCCTTAAGGACATTGGATAAACAAGAAAAGAAGCCGTCATAGCTATTACAGCCTGAATATTTTTTCTGTAATGATACTTTTCCCCGGCTTTGCTATAAAAATTATAAGAAACTGATTTGTAACGTTTATACCTGAAAAAATTAAAAAAACTTCTTACCCAATTCAGAGGGTTTAAATAATAGAATACTGATTTCTTAATATTGTATCCGTAATCCTTATCTTTAAAAATAAATTTTGGAGATATCAAATAAGTTAATAACAAAAGGGAATTTCCCTTGAAAAATTTTCTTTCATTTTTGAATTTCCTCCCGTAGTAATGAAGCTTATTTGATAGTGGCAATCCCGGCGGTGTTGTAAAAAATAAATAAGCAAGTTTGGCTTTTTCGGAATACTTCTGTCCAAGTATAGAGTAAACAAACTGACTCTGTCTTGACCTTTGTGATATACCTTTAGGATAAATTAAAAATGAAGCCATGCCATTAAAGACTGATCTTATTCTTTTATTCTCATAATATCTGTAACGGCTTTGCTCATATAACTTCTGTGAATAGTATTTATTTTTCTTTAAAGTTAACAGAGAATAAGCTCTCGATATGTTCGACTTAATCTTGTTTGCGAAGGATCTCAGTTTAATCGTTTTCTTATCATAATAGAAAAATTTATAATAATTGTATAAATAAAAAGGAAGCATTTTTCTGTCATAGTTCCAGCAGTGATACAAAACCCTTACGTGTGTGTTTTTTCGGTTATCTGCATTTGAGGTCTTGTTATACCCGTTCATACAGAATGTTCCCAGAAAATCCTCAATCTTAACGAGTTTATGATTTTGATATGCTTTGAGCAGAAACCAATAGTCCATTGTGAAATGATTATCAAGCGGAAACGGTCCGATATCAGTCTGAACTTTTCTTTTATAAAAATAGCTGACGGGATTGATCGGAAACATATAAAGAAAAGGAAGCATTACCTTTTTGTATTCAATTTCGGGTTTCCTCATAAAGGTGTGATTCGCAAAATCAAATATTAAATTCCCGACAATCATCTCAGCCGATGGATTTTCTTCAAATGCTTTCGCGATCTTGTGGAAAGCACCGCGTTGAAAATAATCATCGGTATTCAGGTAAACTATTATTTCACCGTCAGACATTTCAAATGCTTTGTTCATTGCATCAGATTGTCCTTTGTCTTTCTCCGAGACCCATTTAAGGTGGGGATACTTTTTTAGAATTTCAACTGTGCCGTCTGCAGAGCCTGCATCACATACAATATGCTCATAATTAGGGTAACCCTGTTTCATTACACTTAATATGGCTTTCTCGATTGTGCCGGCTGAATTAAACGAAGGAGACAAAACGCTGATTTTTGGATAAATTTTTTCGGGATTTATTTTTACCTCAGGTTCATCACTCCATGGCCATCCGTATCTGTAATCATTCCCGGATTCAATATACTTTTTGTGGCTCGCTTTTAATTCATTGTAATTCTTTTTCCATGGTGCATTTAAAAGCTCTTCAAAATTTTTATCATATTCTTTTCTTACTCTCATTAATTCTTTAAGTCTCGAAATATTAAATTCGAGCATAAGAATATCTGTCCTGTTTTCTGTAGGAAATCTCAGGGATAATATTTTCTTTAATCCATATCCTCTTAATGCTTTCAGTGTTTTCTTAAATTCATACTTCCAATCCTGCTTTTTTATCTCTTCATCAATAATGTCCGATCTGCCCAGCTGAATTGCTTTTTCATATGGCTCCAATCCAACTGAAGCAACTCCGAAACCTGTAAACAATCTTACAAGATAATTCCAGTCCAGCCTGCCTGCCGGCATGCAGTGTTTCAACTTTAATCTCGGATCATACCATATTTCCCATCCGGCTAATACAAGCGCATAACATGCTTCGGAATCTCCTCCTGAAGATAGTTCGGTTCCCTTCCGGCAGCTCATCGAAGTTCTGAATCCGTCTGCTAATAATTTCTCCCATGCACTTTTTCTTACTATCATTCCTGCTCCCCATACATATCCGCGTTTCCAGGTAATGTTTCCCTCGGAAACAACTCCGGTGTGAATATCTCCCTGAGGTCCGGCTGCATAATCCCTTTGAAAATATTTAAACCAGTCCGGCGGCTTTGTTTCACATAACGGTTCATTTGGTCCACCTAAAGCACCAATGTTACTGTTGCTGCTCATAATTTCAAATGTCAACTGAACAAAATTCTCGTCAAGCCAGTTATCATCATCGCATGTAATCAGGTATTCGTACCTTGCAACTTCATATCCTTTTTCCAGTGCAAGCTGTTTTCCCGGAACAGGCTGATCAATTATCCGAAGCTGTGCGCTGCATTTATGCTTTTTCCATTCGTTTATAGTCGCTTGTTTTGAATTATCAGTTGATGCATTATCAACCAAAATCAATTCCCATAAAATTTCCGGATCAACTTTTTGCTTTGCGATATGCTTTATTGTTTCGGGTAATCTTTCTTCACCGTTGTATGTGCAGACTATAATTGAAACGCCGTTAAATTTTTTAATGGTTTTATAACGGGGAAAATTTTTATTGGAATTTCCGAATACAACTTTGAGATTCCTTAAATCCTTTTTTCGCGCTGATCTTTTTAGAAGCCTTATTGAGCGGTTATAAGTTCTCTTTGTCTTTAATAATCCTTCAATTCTTCCGAGAGTGTATTCAATCATCGGGATATCAGGCACACCATTGTTCTCCTTATCAAATCTTCTGAGTAATTTCCTGTAATATTTGGTTCTTAATAAAGACAGATTTTTACGCAGCTCCTTCATTGGTGAACTTGAAGGTGTTTCACTTAATTTAACCCTGGATTTAATTAAATATTGATCGAGTCCCGGTGATGCCTGTCCGAATCCTCTGAATAATTTTCTAACGTATTCCCAGTTAAGTCTCCTGTCTGAAATGTAATGCTTGAATTTTAATTCAGGATCGTACCAGATTTTCCATCCTGCATTTCTTAAAGCATAACATATTTCTGTATCACCACCAGATGATAACAAATTACCTTTCCTGTCTGACAGTATAGAACTAAAACCTGATGAAAGCAGATTCTTCCATGCCTCTTTCCTTACTACCATTGCGGCGCCCCAGACATAACCTCTTGTATTTGTAATATCGCCGCTTATTTCGGATTGCTGTCCTACTGCAAAACTGTCCTGCCATTTCTTAAACCACTCAGGCTCGACTTTGTCGAATTCTGCTTTGCTCTGTCCGCCTAAGACTCCGATATCTTTATTGGCGTTCATTATATTGTAAACATTTTTTACAAAATCTTTATGAAGCCAGTTATCATCATCGCACAAAACGATATATTCATATTTTGCAGTTTGATACCCTTTTAATCTTGCTGCACTCAGTCCGGGTTTAGTTTCTTTTACTATTTTAAAAGAACATAAACAGTTTGAATTAACCCAAATGCTGTGTGCTGTCTGCGATGTGTTATCGGTAGATGCATTATCAACTATTATAACTTCCCATGGAATGTCTTCAGGGACTTCCTGTCTGAAAATATACCCCAGGGTTGAAGGCAATAACTGTGAACTGTTGTAACAGCATACTACAATTGATACACCGTTTTGTTTATCCTTTTTCCCGGTTCCGTTTTGTGAAATCAGAGCATTTTTAAATCCGTTAAAAATAATATTCGATCTGACAGGAATTTTATCATACTTGTTCCTTACTTCCAATAATTCTTTGAATCTGCCCTGCAATTTTTCAATCTCTAATACATCCGTATCGTTTCTGAATTCATCTTTTTTTGAAAATATTTTTTTATAAGGATACTTATTCAGTTCAAGCAGTGTCTCATTTGCTTTTTTAAGCCATGACTTTCCACCTGAATTTTCATTCTGCAGATTGTATAATTTAGAATAAACGGAATCTCCGACTTCAATTGCACCAAGCTTACGGTACTGATTCCTTAAATACTCCCAGCTGAATTCCTTTGGCTTAACAAAACGCTTTATCTTTAGTCTCGGTTCATAATAAATTTTCCAGCCGGCTGATTTAATTTTGAGAGCAAAATCCTTAGCTTCGCTTAATAAACCATTGTCACCCGTAATTTTTGAAATATAAAATTCATTATCATCCGTTTCCATTAAAGCTCTTTTCCTTACGATAATCCCGTTTCCGTTAAAGAATTTGCCGCTGAATGTAATCTCACCGGAATCATCAGCCGGCTTTCCGATTCCGTACAGCTCTTTATGCAGGCTAAACCACTTCGGAGGATTTACATCACTGGTTAATTCAGTCTGGCCGGTTATTATTCCTGCTTTCTTGTTTTTACAAATTGATTTGTATGCAATTCTTATGAAATCCGGTTCAATGAAGATGAGTTCATTGAGAAAAACCAGGTAGTCAAAACTGCTTTTGCTTAGAGCTGTTTTCCAGAGAGCGCCGGGCTCCTGATTAATTTCACCGGATATAATTAAAGATGCTGAGCAATTTGATCTTTCCCATCTCCTGTAAATTTCTGCTTTAATATTTTCGTTAATGTGTTTGCCGGTTAAAATCACTTCCCAACGAAAACCTTCCGGAAGAACCTGCTTTGATATTTTTCCCAGAGCCCTGTTCAGAAGATCGTATGATGCATTTTCGTAATTCAAAATTACGGAAATTCCCCGCCTGTCATTTTTCCTGCTGTACTGCGGAAATTTAAAATAAGGTTTATCAATTGCATATTTCAAATACTTGAAATCTCTCTTTGCTGAAATGCGCCTGAGAATTCTGATTTTCCTGTTATAGGATTTAATCTCCCCAAGCAGAGTTCTTAGTTTTGCAAATTTATACTCAATAAGTAAAATATCCGTATCACCAGTCAAAGATTCTTTATAAGAAAACAATTTCCATCTCTTAAATCTCCTTAACTTGTGGCAGATAGCCGTTATAAGTTCTCTCCTGTTTTTAATCCGGGAGAATTTTCTGAAATCATCTGCTTTATGTTCTTGTGAATGTATGTAATTATACAAAGCAATGAAATCTGTACCGTCCTGTTTCCAGATATTCCTAAGTTGTTTCCAGCTTAAATCACTCTCGATAAAGATATGCTTCAGCTTTAGATCAATGCTGTACCGGATTCTCCATCCTGTCAGCCGCAAAGCATAACAATGTTCATCTACAATTCCTTTAACAGCGTTTTCAAAGTTCGTATTTTCAAATACAGATCTGAAATTCTTTTCCGAAAGTGATTTCCATGCTTCTTTTTTTACTGCCATTCCCGAACTCCAGACTGTTCCTTTTGTCCAGGTAATATCGTTTGTATATTCATACTGCTCTCCGGTTTGATAAGAATAATTGCTCCAGTCGTCAAACCATTGCGGCTTTTCACATTTTATTATTGCTTCAGTGTACCCTCCTATAACGGCAAGTTTATTTTCACGCATCATGTTTAACGAGACCATATGAACATAATTTCTGCTAAGCAGATCACCCGGATTACAAAACAAAACAAAATTATATGAAGCATTGTCAATTGCCCTGTTTATTGTTTCAAGTATTCCGGTTCCTTTGAATCTTATTATTTTTAAATTTGCTCTACATCTGAACTTCCGCCAGGTCTTTGAAATAATTTTTAAAGTATCGTCAGTTGAATCATTATCCGCAATAATTATTTCCCAGGGAATATACTTCGGCACTCTTTGAATTAAAAGATGTCCGATTGTTTTCTCAATAGTCTCTGCATTATTAAGAGTTCTGACAATCACAGATACACCTGCACCATTAATCGAAATATTAAACTTCGAAAGAAAATCAATATTCTGATGAACTAACTCGGAGTCTAAAATTATTGTTTCGCTTAATTGTGCTGCGGCTCCTTCTTCATCGTTAAACTCCTCAAACATTCTTTTCGCATTATTAAAAGAATAAACGGCATAATGCTTATTCCTGAATAATGTTACTTCTTCTCTTTTTTCTTCAGGCACATATTGAGTAAAAATATCAGCCGCTTCCCTTAAAAATCTCATGTCCTGACCTGACCTCATGTCAGTTAATGTCATTGATTTCCTGTGTATGCGGTATAATGCCAAAGCTTCAGGTTCATATGCTACAGGGAAGTGAGCCGCGATTCTTACCCACATCTCCCAGTCTTCACATCCTATATTCTTCGGAATGTATCCGCCTATTTGTTCATAGACTTTTCTTCTGACCGCCATCGCACAATATTGTATCCGCTGCTTCTCCGCTAATCTGATCACTGCGTCCTTCAGTATCCCGGTTTCATCCATTTCCGGTTCCGAATAAAACATGAACTGATCATCATCATCAATATATTCCTGCCTGCAAAAAACCGCCCCGGCTTCTTCATATTTTCTGAAAATGGCTGCGAACTTTTCATAAAAGCCGGGTTTGACCTTGTCGTCATCATGAAGTAAATGAACCAGTTGGCCTTTTGCTCTTCTTACAGCTTCTGTAAAATTAAATGAATGCCCTACATTTTTCGGAAGTCTGTGATAACCAACCCGTCCCTTCCAGTTCTCTTCGATTATTTTGGGAATATCAACTTTTGTGGAACAATCATCTACAATATCTATCTGCATAATCTCAGGTCCGGGATCCTGCGAGATTACACTGTTTATTGCATCTACAAAATATTTGCCCGGATTAAAGGTAGGTATCATAACAGACCATAATGGTCTTTTTATTCCATGAGGAACCGGTTTTACAATATTTGATAATTCTTTTGAATCCAATTTTGTTTTCTGATTAATTTATTTTCCATTTTACCTGGATGTTCAGCATTTCGTCAAATTGTCCTTCATCGGCTCCTTCATACAATATCCTGTATAAATTTATTACTTCTCTTTTATTATTTACTAAAAACTTATCACCCGTCAATATCAGCTTTTTAAAAAATCTTTTTGCCTGATAATATTTTTTCTGCCTTATATAAATTAAAATGAGATCAAAATATCTTTGAGCAAAAATTGCTTTAATTTGTCTGTCATACTTGTAATCCAGCTTTTCATTCATCACTTTATAAAACTTTAAATCCTTTAACAAATTATTGTAAACAGATTCACCCTGCCACTGTCCGGCTGAATGTACTCTGTAAACGCTCATCATCTTGTCTATGTATTTTATCTTCCCTTTTTGTGCAAGCATCAGATACAGAGGCATGTCTCCGTATGGTAAATCCCTGTACCACTCCGGGATCGTCCATATATTTCGTATCATCACAGTAGGAGTCATTATGGGATTGTATCCAAGCAGCAATGACTCGACAGGCATTGTATCAGTTGTTTCAAGGTAAACAGTTTCAAAAGAACTTCTGTTTGTTTCATCTTCTACTTTTGCTTTATGAAAACAAATTACAGTGTCGGGATTCTCATCGAGTAAATCTGCCTGAGTCTGCAGCTTATTCTCATCAGTCCAGTAATCATCTCCGTTCAATAAAGCCAGGTATTCACCTTTGCATAAACTCCAGGTTGCAAGATCCATGTCCATCATGCCTATGTTTTTTTCAGGCAAAAGCAGCTTTATCTTTTCGGGATATTTCTTTTGATATTCCAAAGCGATTTCTCTGGTTTTGTCTTTGGAACAATCTTCTCCGAGTATTATGTCAAAATCAAAATTCGTTTTTTGCCTGAGCACGGAATCCAGACATTGCTGAAGATACTTCTCATGATTATATGCTGTCATCCAGACACTTACTTTCATGCATGCAAAAATAAATTATTTATTTTCAATCTTTAATTCCTATATACATGCCTCTTCCGAATAATCCTTCTCTGTCATAAATAACTTTCAACCCGACATCGGTGAACGCTTTTCTGTACTGTGAATCATCAAAAAGTCCTATCTCATGCTTCTCCTTAAAAAATGTCACTTCCTCCGGAGTCCCCACAAGATAATTAATATCGAGAACCGACAGATTATTAATTCTCTCGCTTGTGTACATCCACGTTATTTTCAGCTCCTTTTCCTCGTAATGATTTGCCGTTATAGTACCTGTCCGGAAATTTTCCTTGCTGAACCAGGGTTCTATTATTACCAATCCTCCCGGATTCAAATGATCATTCATGTATCTTAATGTGCTGAATAATTTTTCTGCAGTCTTCACATATGCGATCGAACTGAAAAGACAGGTTATAACATCGAATTTCTTTTTAAGACTGAAATTTGAAACATCAGCAATATGAAAAACTGTATTAGGGCACCGCTGTCGTGCAATTTCAAGCAGCTCTTCATTAATATCAAGACCTTCGGTCTCATAATGATGCCTCAAATGTTCAATATGTTTTCCGGTACCGCAAGCTGTATCAAGTAAAGTCTTTGCAGCGGGATTATGTGATTTAATAAATTTATTCAGCTTCTCAGAAGCTTCTTTATAATCTTTAAAATGATAAATCGCATCGTAGAATTTTGCAGACTTTGTAAACAAATTGAAAGTTAAAAGTTAAAAGTTGAAAGTTAAAAGTTAAAAGTATAACATACTCTACACACTCTACATACTCTACACACTCTACACACTCTACACACTCAACACACTCTACACACTCTACACACTCTAAACACTCTACACACTCTACACACTCTACACACTCTTTCTATAAGCAGGAAAGTATCCGTTCATATCATCAGCATTGACTCCCTTGTCTTTGCATAATTTCTCATAAACATCTTTGTCGTATATTTGCTTTAGATTCAAAAAAGGCAATTTGTATCCACCGAATCTCTCTTTCGATAATGCAACACTGTCATCTTCCTTTAATCCACCTCCAAGATTCATTACCGGGATTTTTTTCTTCTTAAAAAATTTTAACCCGCACCATAAAAGAAGCGGGGCGTACTCTCTGCCTTCAGGAACCGCTACATTAAACAAACAGTCACCTATATACTCAGTGTATCCGAAAATATAAATCGCTACTACCTTATCATGTTTTCCCGCACCTACCATAAATACATTGTCCTGGCTGCAGATAAATTCAAGAGTCCCGTTATTGAAATAACCTGCTGCTGATGCATTTATTCTTGCTAAAAAATCATAATAATTTTTTATGAAAAATGATGTAAGAATATTTCTGTCATAAATAAATTTTGATTCGAGGTTCTTATAATTTTTTATCTGCTTTTTTCTGTTGGAGTCAAGATTTTCAAAAAGTTCTGTTAAGCTGAGATTCAGATCAATGAAGTACAGGTTCGTTGATTTATAAGCGTCTCGATATTCAAAATATGTTTTATTCTGAAAAAGCGGATTGAGACTTATGTAACCGCATACATATTTTTTATCTCTCACAAATTCATTCCAGTGAAATCTAAAATCGGGACAATCTTCATTCCCTGAAAATCCGGAAAATCCGTACGGAGTTACAATGTCTGTGTAACCTTTATATTCTCTCTCGGATACAGGACAGATAATTCTTGTGCTTCCGTTTTCATAACTATAAAGATATGTATAATTGCCGGTTGTGAGCTGCATTGCATTGCAGTTTTCCCATGTATGTGCATAAGAATGTTTAATTCCTTCAAGCGCCTGGTCCCATTCACCTTTTGAATCTAAGGAAATACATCTCTGTTTTATCATACAAGGCTGTATTCGTTCAAAAACATGTTCAATCTTTCTTTTGAATTAAACATGAGCAGATCTATTATCGACAGTGAATCAACAAAGCCATTATCAAACTGATTGTATTGTATTTTTTTTGATTCCATAAATTGAAGCTTTATACCGTTTGATTCAAAAAGTTCTTTTGAATATAATTCTTTCCCTCCGGAGGGATTCACATATTCATCAGCATTTTCTTTCCGGCAAATATCAATAATTCTGTTCTGCTGTCTTAATTCAGAATTAGAATATACAGAAGATGATTCAATTATTTCAGATCTGATTTTAAGATATTCATTAATTTTCAACAAACTAAAATAAATGAATTTTGATATATTATTCTCTTTGTTTTGAATAATCTCAAGCAGTAGTTTAAAAACTTCTTCATAAAAAGGAGCCTTTTTATAACTTAACTCCAGAGATTTCAAAAACTTCGATCTCCAGTCACGGCTTTCCGAAATCTGAATATCTTTAATTAATTTATTCTGACTGGAATTCTTCAGAGGAACTGTAAATAAATTTGCATTATTGTTTACAAGAATCTTGTTCCTGTTAATCCAGCCCTTGTTAATGAAATTCACATCATCATAAATTACAAATTTGTCAACCGCCTTTATCAATTGAAAATAGCCAATGTAAGGAAACAAATACGGCTGCATTACAGCTATTTTCATAAAAAATCATTCAAAATTAAACTTATTTCATGTGTTTATAATTATAATCAATATTGAAATTATATAAAACGTAAAATCTTATGAATCTTATGAATCTTATAAATCTTATGAATCTATTAAATTGAAATT
>CAYNTN010000017.1:0-49654 GCA_964399995.1 uncultured Ignavibacteriaceae bacterium | reverse complement strand
ATTCGTGGCGTATTCTAACTTTTTTAGAAAAACCGCTCAACTTGAGTTACTAATTATTAATTACTAATTACTTTGATAACTTTACGAACTTTACAAACTTTATAAACTTTACAAACTTTACGAACTTTACGAACTTTACGAACTTTACAAACTTTACGAACTTTACGAACTTTATGAACTTTACAAACTTTACAAACTTTATGAACTTTGGTTGATAGCTATCTTACCATAAAGAACATTTCTTCTGCAGAAATTAAGATCAGCAAATCAAAATTCATTTCACAGGCATTTCCAATTAAATCTCAATCGGAAGTATCCGGTCATTTAAATGATGTTAAGAAAAAATATTATGATGCGTCACATCATCCTTATGCATACAGGATTGGAATTCAGAAAAATAATTTCAAGATGTCGGATGACGGTGAGCCGTCGGGAAGTTCGGGAAAACCTATACTTGAAGTAATAGATAAGTATAACATAACTGACACTCTGCTTATAGTTACAAGATATTTCGGGGGAACGAAGCTCGGTGTCGGAGGATTGAGACGTGCAATGTCTGAAGCAGCTGAGTTATGTCTGAGTAATGCTGTGATTGTTGAAAAATTAATTACAGAAAAACTGGAGCTCGAGTTTGATTATAAATTTATGAATGTAATTATGAATCTGATCGAAGCGGAGAAAATAAAATTGTTAAAGAATGCCTCGGATGAGAAATGTAAATTGATTTTGGAGGTGAGATTATCTAAAATTGAAAAGCTGAGAGATGAGGCAGTAAGTTTAACAAGCGGCAGCATTAGAATTTTCAGCTTATCAAAATCAGTATGATTACCCTCGTAATTTACCACATGATTTAAAAATTTTCTTATGTGAGATGATGTTTTCTCACTGCACTTTTTACAAACTTTAAAATTTTTGAATTATGAAAACCCCAGCGGTAGTTTTAATCATTATAATTTTTTCCACCTTATCATCTGCGCAGCCTGTCTGGAATTATCAGTACAGCGGGACAACAAACAATCTGAACAGGATAATCCGTAAAAATAGTACGAACGGTCCTCAACTTTTTGTTGTCGGCGATAATGGGATAATACTAAGAAGTTCTAATTCAGGCTTGATATGGGAAATCATAAACAGCAATACAAATTCAAATTTATATTCTATAGGAATTTCTTCCAGTACGGGGTATACAGTTGGATCTAATGGTACAATTATAAGAACTACTGACGAAGGAAAAAATTGGTCCGCAATGATAAGTAATACAACAAACTCTTTAAAAGAAATCAGAATACTCAACGGCAATATTATGGCTATAGCAGTCGGCGAGAACGGGACATTTTTAAAATTAGAAAATGATATATGGACAGCTTCACAGATCGACACTGCTGATCTTAATTCGATAACTTATGATGCTTTCAACCAAAACATATTGGTTGCTGTCGGGAATTATGGTGTAATTTTAAGATCAACTAACAGCGGTGTAAACTGGAGCCGGATCAATAGTAATACATCAAACGATTTAAATTACATTTCAGGAGAAATAGTAATTGGTGACAATGGAATAGCTTTGAGAGTAAATGGGACAACAATATTTGAAATACATACCGGGACAATAAACGACTTAAACAATTTTTCTGAATATAATAATTCTGTATTAGTATGTGGTGCAAATGGTACAATACTTAAATATTTTCAACCAATGATTACAAATTTAAGTCAAAAATTAAATTCCATTCTTCAAACCGGGGTCGATAATTGTTTCTTAACAGGTGATAACGGTTCAATATTATTTACAAATACTTTTAATGTAACTCCAAACGCAAATCAACTTAATTCGAACAACATCAGCGCATGGTTTTTTAACAATGGAATATTTAATCATAATCCAGCGGGAATCTCAGGATTTGAATGGCCGAAAGGCGGTGGAATATATTAAAGGTACACTTCAGGCTCTTTAATCGGCGCTATTGTAAACGGAGATACACTGGTAACAGTTTGTCAATATGGCTCAGAATATTTACCGGGCTATACTGAGAATGGCGTTCCGCAGGGAAACGGGAACCCGGATTATAGAATCTATAAATTGACTTATGATAGGAATGATTCGGACAGAATAGAATGGCCGAATGCATTACTTGGAAATTCAAATCAGGGAGCTCCGGTATATTATGATTCAGCTTTCATGCAGTGGAAACCAATTGACTATGGAAATCAGACTATGTTCTATTCATATACAGACAGTTATGATTCATCTCATAATCAATATTCAGGAATGACTGCTCCTTTGAAAGCAGATATAAAGCAGATCAACTGGTCATTTAATCAGCCGGAAGAATTGAAAAACATAATTTATCAGGAATATAGAATCATCAACAGAAATACAAATCCTTGGACAAATGCTTATATAAATTTATTCAGTGATGATGATATTGAAATTGCTCCCGATGATAAGGCTGGAGTAGATACGAATTTAAGTTTAGCCTATACATACAATGGATCCGACAATGGTATATTTGGTCAGATACCACCTGCAGTTGGATTTGTAATAATAAGATCTCCATTGATATATACCGGAAACACTAATGATACTGTCTTTTATTGTGAAGGCAAAAAGAAAAAAAATAAAGTTGGCTATAAAGAATCGGGTCTTGGGTCAACTGTCATATTCAGAGATGACACAAATCAGCCAAGAGACTATAGGGAAAATTATAATGCAATCAGAGGACTGCAAAATAACGGAATTCAATACATTAATCCGACAATTAATCAGCCGACTAAATTTGTTTATTCCGGAGATCCTGTAACAGGAACAGGTTGGTTATATCCTGGAGAAACTGATGCAAGATTTTACCAGGGATTCGGTCCGCTGAATATGAATCCGGGAGACACACAAGTTATAGTCATTGCGCAGGTTATTGCAAGAGGCTCAAGTAATTTGAACAGCATTACAAAACTCAGAGAGACTTCGCAGACAGCTAAGGATTTTTATAATGATTGTTTTTCAAATGTTGTGATTGGAATAAATAATTTAGCGAGTTCAACTCCCGGAGATTTTATTTTGCATCAGAACTATCCGAATCCGTTTAATCCTGTTACCGCGATTCGTTATTCGTTAATCGGAAATCGTTTTGTTACACTGAAGGTGTTTGATGCGCTCGGAAAAGAAGTTGTGACACTCGTGAATGAAAAACAAAACGCAGGAGTGTATTCGGTTAAATTTGATGGTAGCAATTTATCAAGCGGCATTTATTTTTATAAAATTGAGATAGGTGAGTTTGTATCAACGAAGAAAATGTTGCTTATAAAATAAAGATCACTAAGTTGGTCTTTGAAAGCAGAAAAAAGCAGATCAAAATTCATTTTAAAAAAATCATTTTCTTTGTGTCCGTGAAATTTTCTGTTGTCAATCTATAATAATAAATTCCTGATGAAAACTTGTTTCCGTTAAATTCAACTTCATAAACTCCGGCCGTAAGCATTTCATCATTAATTGAGAGTTCAGCTTCATTCCCAAGTATATCAAATATTTTCAGGGAGACTCTCTGAGGGGTCGGAATTGAAAATTTTATAATGGTGGTTGGATTAAATGGATTTGGATAATTTTGTGATAAGCTATAATCCATAACTGATGCTGATGTTTGTGTAATGCCGACTGTTCCAACCTGAACTTTAAAAGTATCCTGAACATATTCAGCAGGATTGTTAACATTAAACATTTTAACTACCGCGGTTCCCATACCAGGTCCATCACAAAAGAAATAAATAAAGAAGAGAGTGTCCACATGACCAGGCTGAATTGAAAAAGGAGGCTCACTTAAAATTGGAATGGTATCAACAAACGGAGGATAAGACAAATCATAACCCATTGCAGTACCCCACCCTGCCGGCATATCATTAAATATTCTTGCAAATCTGAAATGAACTTCAGATGAAGAGTTATTCCTTACGATAGCACGGTGGTTAACCCACTGAAGCGAATCCGGAACGTAATTCAGCTGTACAAGCACCGGACCTAAGTTAGTATAAGAAAAGCCCTGAGCATTTAAATCACTAAAGGCATGGCAGCATAAAAGTATAATTAATGCTGCTACAAGTTTATTCTTTATCATAATATTATATTACCTGAAGGTTATTTACATTTCTGAATGCTGCCTGTCGTGCATTCCGGATAAGTTCCGTGACCTGTGAAAGTAGTCCGGCGTTATTTTTCTGCATAAATATTTTGTTTTTACTTTTCATAAATATTTAAGTTTGTTGTAGTTGTTGTTATACCAAAATAAATAATCATCTCTTAAACGGCACTACTCTGTCTTTAAAATCAGGTCTGTAATAATTCTCAGATTCAAACTGCTGAAAAAAACCATTCTCTAATTTGAACTCTTCTAAGTATTCCAACACTTTTTCATATTCACGTTCGCGGATATTTCTCGAAAGAAGATCTGTTGACAATGCTTTATGAACAGGGTAATACTGTGACATTACAGAGAGATTAATTCTGTTGTCAAGTTCAGAAATGAATTTTAATGTATCATAGCTTCCAGCAATATCATTGGGAAGAATAAGATGTCTGATCAGAAGGCCTCTTTTCAATAAACCATTTTCGATTAGAAGTTCACTGCCGACCTGCTTATACATTTCTTGTATTGCTTCTCTTGAATGTTGAACGTAATTTTTTATTTTAGAATACTTGTAGCCGTATTCGTCTTCGGAGTATTTCAGATCGGGTAAATAGATGTCAATGATGCCGTCGAGAAGTTTTAGGACTTCGACCGAGTCGTAGGAATTTGTATTGTAGATGAGCGGACGGTTTAAACCGGCTGCGGCAGCGGTTTCAACCGCTTTTACTATCTGAGGAACGAAGTGAGTAGGGGAAACGAATCCAATAGCATTTACATTCTTCTCCTGAAGTTCAAGCATCATTTCAGCGAGACGCTCAATTGAAACTTCATTTTTAATTTCTGCTCTATGATTCTGTGAGATCTCATAATTCTGACAATACACGCATCTCAGATTGCAATTACCAAAAAAAATATTCCCAACACCGTTTTCATTATTAAATTCTTTTGAACCTACAAGTACTGGCTCTTCTCCATAGTGAACGCAGTATGAAGAAACAATGGGTTTATATCCCGAATAGCATGCCGCAATCTCATTATTGATGCGGTTGATCTTGCAGTCCTTAGGACAAATGTTGCAGTCGGTAAGCATTGATTCTAATTTTTTTGCTCGGATAGACAGTTCGCCGGATTGAAAAAGTTTTATGTAAGATGGTTTAAACATTAAATTGAATTAATTTTTATGCATTAATTAAACTCTAAAAATTATATTATGCAATCAAATTTACCAGTAAAATATATCTTTTAAATGAAAACGAAAATTTTATTATTTATACTTTTTCTTTTTACATCTCATTCAGCAGATATTTATTCACAGATTGAAAATGTACCTTTGAATAATCCTGTTTACAGATATTTAAAAGAAATGAGAGTCAAGAGAATCATTTCAAGCTTAAATGACGATGACCCGAATCTGTCAAGATTTCAGGTCACAGGCAAGCTGAAGGAAATTCAGGCAAAGAGAAACGAGCTTAGCAATACTGAAAAGTCGCTACTTAGAAAATATATGATTGAATTTAATCCACAGGAAATCAACAAAAACACAACGATGTCATTAATAAAAAGTAATCTTGATGTTTCCAACGGAATTAAATATCTTTTTTCCGATAAGGAAAAATATTTGTTTGCATATCAGAAAAACAACAACAATGTTTTTATAAACGGACTCGGGCATTTACTGTATGCCAATGAATTGGAGCCAAGCACAAAACCTAATGCTAAATTATTCGACGGCGGGTTCAGAATCCGGGGAAGTATTTTTGATCATCTGGGATACAGTTTTTCTGTTGAGAAAGGAGGAGCCGTTGGGGATTCCATTTTAGTCGAATCCGTTTTTCCGGAAATAAAATCTAATTTCAAATACATTGAAAATATTGAGAATATAACCAACTACGATTTCGCAAACGGATATCTGAAATATTTTTTTGAACCATCTGAAGGAATGGGCATTTCGGCTCAGCTTGGCAGAGAAAAATTGAAGTACGGTTACGGATACAGTAAAAGTCTCGCTCTTTCGGGTGATGCTCCTAATATGGATTTTTTGAAATTTGAATTTGATTACGGGATAATAAATTTCTCATCAATCTTTGCTTCCACAGTTGGTGAATTTAATAAAAACAGGGATCTTAGGTATATAAAATATTTTTCAGCAAACAAAGTTAAATTTTCATTTGAAAATTTATTCGATATCGGGTTAGGTGAAACTGTTATATCTACAAGCGGCATACAACTTGGTTATATCAATCCGCTCATTTTTTATAAGTTCGTTGAACATTCACTGCAGGATCGTGATAACGGAACAATTTTCATTGAGATGCAGACACATTTTCTAAAGGACCTTGAGTTTCAGGGAACATTTTTTTTAGATGAAAATATTTTGTCAAATCTTTCGGATTTTGAAAAGGCAACTAACAAGTCCGCCTATCAGCTTGGGCTTTTTTGGTATGAACCATTGAAGGTTAGAAATGTATCTTTAATTTTCGAATATACAAAAATACGTCCTTATGTCTATACTCACTTTGATCCGAAAAATACATATACTGCCTTCGGAGTCATTATCGGACATCCGATAGGACCGAATGCGGATCAGATATTCTCAAAACTTGTGTATAATTTATCGGACAGAGTAACTTTTAATCTGGAATATCAGCATGTCAGGAAAGGAGAAAATATTTACAATTCGGATGGAGAACTTGTTACTAACGTTGGAGGGAATGTTTATGATCCTTACAGACCTGATGTATATCCTGAACACGCTTATTTTCTCGATGGAATTAGAATCAATGAAGACTTTTTAAGGTTCAATGTTTCCTATGAGCCAATTAAAAATTATGTCTTTGATCTTAGTTACGTTTATACTGCTAACAATAACCTGACTTACAGTACCAGCGAAGATTTGAGCTACATTTATACCAGATTTAACCTGGGTTATTAATAAATTAAGAAATTGCTATAATTGCATTCGGAAGGTACTATTTGTAAAAAATAATTCCGTCGCTGCATTCAATATAATTAAAGTTCTGCAGCTCATTTTTCACAAAATCCTCTTTCGGGAAAACATTTTTCCAATCGCTTTTATCGAAAAAAACTAAAATAAAACCCTTTGACATCATGTATTCTTTCATTCCTTCAATCTGATCTGAAAATTCAGTGTTTTCGATACCGGTGTCAGGATCCTTCAGGTGAGGCATAGAATATACACCGTTCTCTTCAGTATATAATATTCTTAAAACATTAATTCCATTAGTGAAAACGCTCACCTTATTAAATTTCTTCAAATTACTTATAGTTTCAGAATTAATCCAGAGGTTATTAGTATATCCTTCACCATTTAAGTAAAAATTCTTACTTCTAAAGAAAAAGCTATAACTGTTAGCGATTAAAATATAAATTATCAGTGCATAGAACAAGAATCGTAAGCTCTTCAACTCCTGAATTTTCTCTATAAGAGGAATTGACAATATGAGAATAATCGGATAGACTGGAGAAAATATCCGATTGTCAAAAAAGACTGATGTATAGCTGATAAACGTTAGAAAAAATAAAAGGAAACCTAAATAAGAAAAGAGCAAGATAATCAGAAACTTATTTTCTATTCGGATGCCGGTAAATTTAAAGTTAAGCTTCCTTTTCCTGAGATCAAAAAAAATCAGTAAAATAAATAACAGGATAACAATTAATCCCAGTTTTGCTGATATCGGGCTAATCCATTGAAGAAAGGTTGTTACAATACTTGATAATTGCTCTTTTGATATTAAATGGAAAATTATGTTTCTTTTGAAAGGATTATCTGATTGGTTAGACAGATATAGAGTCCAGCTGCCCCCTATTCCTAATACTATTAAAATAAAAGTAATAATATTCAGCATCTTTACTTTTAATGCATCTTTCTTTAATAGAAGAAAAATAATGATTCCGGAAATAAATCCAATTCCGGCATATCTTGTTAATAATAATAATCCCGATAAAACTGCTGAAAGATAAAATAGTATTCTCTTATCCGTTTCAATCCAGGTAAGAAAAAAATAACATAGTAACATGAGAAGTAAGATGAAAAGTGGTTCACTCCAGATCATCAGAAAAACACTCATTGCAGAAGATGTAATCAACAACAAGTTAAGAAGAATAATTGTAAAATTATTTGCTTTATATTTTATAATGATTAAATTAAATACGAAGATAGTTGAAAAGAATAATAATGCTGAAAGATATTTAGATACAAAAATACTATCTTCTCCTGAAATTAAACTGAAAAAAGAGAGCATAATTGGATAAAATGGCGGCCAGGTTTTCAATGTAAGATAATAGTTAAGTCCGGTTCCTTTAATAATGTTTTGCACAGCTTCTATATAATGACTGCTGTCAGAAGATGCCCCTAACTCATTAATACTTGTTTCCAGCAAAATGTAAAAAAAACCTAAAGCTGAAAAAATCAGACTTATAAAATACTTACTGTTTTTAACCATGTTTAATTATAATTTTTCACTCTTTATAAAACCTGTCAGGTTTTAGACTATTTTTAACAATTTAAAAAGTTCGGTAAAATTTATTTTTTCTTAGCTTATTGCAAAGTCCGGGCAAAACCCGGACAGGTTTATCCGTTTACAGCTTAATGATTGTTAAATTTCTTTGCCGAGAATTAATGTTAAATTTCTTATAAATGTTTTTACGATTTGTGTACTTTTGCGGGTGCTCATGGATTTTTTTTTCTTACAATAATTACAGTCAGTTCAACTTTCATAATGATTCAAAAGATAACGATTCAGTTGGAAAAGTTAACATTGAGTAAAATTATTTTTTTGAAAACTGAAATATCTTAGTTTTAACCAAAAATAGAAAAATTAAAGAAGAAAAATCATACTTTGTTTTATCGCTAATTGCTCATATTTCAGATCCGGAAGCGACAGTACCGTTGCTACTTCGTAATTGAATATTAAACTCTCTATTGATATGTTGCATTAATTTCAAATGAAAACCATCCTGAAAATATTTTATCATATTATTTTTTGCTTATCACTTCTCACTTATATAAATGTTTACTCCCAGGAATATCCGCCGAAAGTTCTTGTTGTGACTGCACATCCCGATGATGATGCAACATTTGCCGGAACCAATTATAAGATAGTTCACGATCTGAAAGGAACAGTTGACATTGCATTGATCACAAACGGAGAAGGAGGATATAAGTATTCTACTTTAGCAGAGGATATTTACGGACTGGAGTTAACTGATGAAGAAATAGGAAGAAAGTATTTACCGGAAATCAGGAAAAAAGAACTCGAAGCCGGAGGAAAAATTATCGGAATCAGAAATTACTATTATTTTAACCAAAGGGATCACAGGTATATTACGACAGCTGACATTAAAGAAATTCTTGACAGCAATATCTGGGATCTGAATTTTATTCGGAGTGAACTAAAAAAAATCATCGAACGCGAAAAGTATGATTATGTTTTTATTCTCTCACCGAACATATCGACCCACGCTCATCACAGTTCTGTAGGAATATTAGCACTGGAAACAATAAACTCTATGGACCCGGAAGATCGGCCGATCATTCTCGGCGGTTCCGGCAGAAGTAAATCTGATACTGTCAGGACTATTTACAAAGGTCTCGAAGGATACCCGATAACCAATGTCAGTGATACAATTCCCTTTGTCTTTGACCGTACTCAGAAGTTCAGCTACAAAGACGCGCTTGATTATAAAATAATTGTCAACTGGGTCATAGCCGAGCATAAATCTCAGGGAACAATACAGCTGCTTATGAATCAGGGAGATTATGAACTGTACTGGTATTTTGACATCAATCCTGAGAGCGGCAAGGAAAAGACGAAAGAGCTTTTTGAAAAGCTGAGTTTAAATTATTTTAAGAAGAAGGAGTATTAACGAGAGACGTGAGACGCGAGAAGTCAGATGTCAAAGGTCAGAGGTCAGACGTAAGATCACTGATAATAGATCCTTTTGAATTTTAAAAATTTAAATATACTGATGAAAAAAATATTTTTACTGTTTTCAATTTTAATATTATACAACTCGTGCTCTACAGACAATAAAAAGAAGCTTGTCATTTATTCCCCGCATGGTAAGGAAATGCTGACTGAATTTGAAAAGCAGTTTGAGACTGCACATACGGATGTTGATGTTCAATGGCTTGATATGGGTTCACAGGAAGTCTTTGACAGGATACGTACCGAAAAAGACAATCCGCTCGCAGATATATGGTGGGGATCTCCTTCTACTATTTTTATGAGAGCTGAAAAATTAGAACTTTTGGAAAAATATAAACCGACATGGGCTGACAAAGTAGGTGATCAAAGTAAAAGCAGGAACGGAAACTGGTACGGTACATTCCTGACACCGCAGGTAATTGCTTTCAACGACAAAATCCTGACAAATCAAAATTCTCCAAATGATTGGAATGATTTAATCAAACCGGAATGGAAAGATAAAATAGTTATAAGAAATCCTATGGCATCCGGGACAATGAGGGTAATTTATTCCGCTATGATTGCTAACTCGATAAAGAAAACTGGCAGTGAAACTGAAGGATGGGAATGGCTGAGAAAGTTGGATGAGAATACATCTACATATGCTGCTGATCCTACACAGATGTATATTAAACTTGCCGGCAGTGAAGCCGTGACTTTATGGAATATGCCGGATATCATATTACAAAAAACTATGTACCAGTATCCGTTCGGATATAATTTTCCGTCAGGAGGAACTGTAGTCCTTACAGATGGGATCGCAATTGTCAAAGGCACAAAAAATCTGGATGCTGCAAAGGAGTTTTATGAATTTGTAACTAACGAGCAAAGTCTGATTTTACAGGCGGAAAAATTTTACCGTATCCCTGCACGCTCGGATATTCCAAAAGAAAAATTACCTAAATGGATCTCGGATGCAAGTTACACAGTGATGAATCTTGACTGGGAACTTATATCTGAAAAAGAATCGGAGTGGATGAAGAAATGGGACAGTGAAATAAAAGGAAAGTCGAAATAGTTAGTAGTTAATAGTTAATCGTGAATCGTCAATCGTCAATCGTGAAATATGGAATCGCAAAAACATAATCTCAAAATTGTAGACCCCCCTCCCCTTTTCTTTTCAAAGGGGAGGGGACGGGGGTGGGGTTGCGTGAATCGTAAATCGTAAATCGAAAAATGTCTATTCTTGCTTTAAAAAACATATCAAAGTCATTCGATTCAATCAATGTATTAGATAATATAAGCTTCGAATTAAACAAGGGTGAATTCTTTTCAGTCGTAGGTCCGAGCGGGTGCGGAAAGACTACTCTCCTTCGTATCATTGCAGGGCTTGAGTTTCCCACGTCCGGGGAAATATTTATTGAAGATGTAAATTCAACAAACCTTGTCGCTCAAAAAAGAAATATCGGAATTGTGTTTCAGAACTATGCACTCTTTCCGAATATGACTGTGTTTGAAAATGTCGCCTACGGATTAGAAGTAAAAAAATTATCCAAGGATAAGATTAAAGAAAGAGTCGTTGCTGTACTGGAAAAGGTAAGGATGAATGATAAAGGAAATAAAAGCGTAACAACTCTGAGCGGCGGCGAGCAGCAGAGAGTTTCTCTTGCGCGCGTGATCGTGACAGAACCGGCGCTTTTGCTTTTCGATGAGCCGCTTTCAAATCTTGATTACGCCCTCCGTCTCGAAACGCGCAATGAGATCAAACGCCTTCAGAGAGAGATCGGAATCACTTCCATGTATGTTACTCATGACCAGTCAGAAGCTCTTGCTTTGTCGGATAGAATAGCTGTGCTTAATATGGGAATTGTTCAGCAGCTGGGAACACCTTACGATATTTATTATAAACCCGAAAATATTTTTACTGCCGATTTCATAGGGCACTCAAATTTTTTTGATAAAACATTTGCAAAGGAAATTTTTAACATCGATATTCGTGAAGATGAACTGCTTTCTGTTTTTCCTGAAGAAATAATTCCAAATTCAAGTTTCGGCAAACCGTTTGCTTCGGAAGCATTTGAATCAAAAATTACCGATGTCCAGTTCACGGGATTTTCAACCGAGTATCTGATTGAGTCAAAAGGAAAGATCATAAAGTCACAGATACCTTCTGATTTCGAAAAGAAAATATTTAACACGGGAGATAATGTAAACCTTTCAATAAGCACTTTACCTAATCTTCGTATTCTAAGAAAATGAATCCAAAACTAAAATTATCCCCGGTCAATATTCTTCTTTTAGCGTTGGTATTGTTTTTCATAACGGGTTACATTGCTTATCCTTTGTTCTCACTCGTTAAAGAAAGTATTTCTGTATTTACACAGGGAGAAGCCTTAAATTCATTTTATGATATAGCTTCTAAGTCAATTTTTAATTCAGTCCTGCTTTCTATTGTAACAGTTCTCGGAAGCTGTATAGCGGGCGTTTACTTTGCATACAGATTTCAGTATTACAGTTTCCCGTTAAAGAATTTTTTCTTTACACTGCTTTTGATACCGATCGCAACACCCCCATTGGTTGGAGTTGTTGCTTTCTTATTTTTATTAAATGACAACGGGCTTTTTACAAAGATCATATCATTAGCATTCAATTTACAATCAGCACCGTTCAGGTTTGAAGGATGGACTGCGATTATCATAGTTCATGTTTATTCGTTCTATCCCTTTTTTTTATTATTCGTATTTTCAGCATTACAAAGAATAGACGCGAATCTCATCGATGCATCTCAATCACTCGGAGCATCAAAATCAAGAACCTTTCTGAAAGTAATTTTACCGCAGATCATGCCCTCTATTACCGGAGCATCACTGATAGTATTTATGGCGAGCATGGCATCATTCTCAGCGCCTTTCATTTTCGGGGGCTCAATAAGGTTTCTTACAACGGAAATTTATTCGGCAAAAATAAACGGAGACATTGCACTGGCATCCGTTCTTTCGATCCTCCTTACATTAATCTCGCTCGGGTTTTTAGTAATGCTGAGATTCTACAGGAAGCGAAATACTTTTGAATCCAGGACAAAAGGAACTGTTAAGACAACTTCTTTTCTCATACAAAGAAAATCAGGTGTAGCAGGTTGGTTATCTATATGCGCTTTTGTTTCAATCATCATGCTTCCCATTCTTGCATTACTTTTTCTGTCATTTATACCCGAGGGATCATTAATGAGAAATTATTTTAAAGAATCCTTTACAGCCGAGAATTACATGAAAATTTTTAGTGACTCCCAATTCTTCGAACCATTTTCGAACAGTATAAAAATGGGATTGGCAGCAGTTGCGGTTACTGCTGTGATCGGAGTAAGCGCTGCATTTCTGATCACAAGAAAAAAAATTAAAGGCGGAAATATTATGGAAAGTTTGCTGTCGCTTCCTTACGGTATTCCGGGAACAGTCATTGCCCTGAGTTTTATAATCTGTTTTAATACTCCAACAATTTTTACTGCGTTCACTACAATTGCCGGAACATTCTGGATCCTGCCGCTCGCTTATTCAGTTCGGAATCTGCCTATCATAACCCAGTCTTCCATTTCGGGATTTAACGGAATGGATCCTTCACTTGAGGAAGCATCCGCATCTCTCGGCGCTCCCGGCTCGAGGACATTCAGTAAAATTATTTTACCTCTTGTATCACCTTCAATATTTTCCGGAGCATTACTTGTGTTTATCAATTCTGTCGGTGAGTTTGTCTCTACCATTTTGCTATACACTTTTTCAACCAAAACAGTATCAGTGGAAATTTACTCACAGCTTAGATTGTACAATACAGGTGCTGCAGCTTCTTACGGAATAATTCTGTTCTTATTTGTAATGTTGATTGTCTATATTTCGAGAAAGACATTGGATAAGTCAATTGGTGCATGATAAAGTTAAATTTACATCATCTCTTTCTAAACATGTGAAAAAGTAAATATCTCCGGACCATTTGTTTTAGACAAAAAATCATAAATCATTAAATTATTTCCAATTTTCATTAAAATATTTTGGACACTATATTTATTCCTGTTAATTTGCATTCATTTGCATTTTGGACTGACATTCAATCTTGAAATGCATTTCAAATATGAGTAATTTCATTTCATTCATTAAAACATTTAATTTTTTTAATGCCCTCACGATCAAAGGTAATGAGTTTATTTAATTTTGTATTGCTTGTCATAGCAGTAATACAATACAGTTTACTGACTACATTTAATTCTCCTGCTGAAAAATACATTTCTACAGTATTAGGTTTTGAAAACAGTATAAAGTTAATCCCTGGATTTATCATTCCTTATTTTTCAGTTTACATTCTATTTTTTATGATTCTTTATCTGATAATCCGAGAGAAGAATTCTTCAGATATGTCAATTTTCCTTACATCAGTAATTCTTTTATGGAGCGTTATAAATCTGGGGCATGGATTTTTTCATACACAGTATTTATTAAGACCTGAGATTAAGCTCACAGGATTTTTCCCGGATGCTGTCAAAAATTTATATACCCGGATCAGTATTTACAATACATTCCCAAACTGGCATGCTGCTACAGCGGTACTGTGTGCCACTGTATTTTACAAAATGAATTTCAGAAGACCTGTTATCATAATCGCCTGGTGTGCATTAATATGTTTGTCACCTGTATTTTTAAAATTATCGCATGTCCTTGATGTGATCATTGCCATCCCGCTCGGAATTTTAAGTTACATACTGGCTGAAAAATTCTCACATGAAATTATAAAAAGAGAAACAATTGAAGAAGTTACAAAGGTCTTTACGCTTGAGTCACTAATACAATCGATCGCCATAGGAATCAGGGATGAAAACACAATTGATTCGCTGATTGACGGATTGACGAGAATAGAGAAGAATTTAACTGAAACTGATAAAGAAAAAATAAAAAGCGCGGGTAGTGAGCTTCAACCGCCCATAGAATCTCTGAAAGGAGTAATTAATAACCTGATTCTGACAACCAATGTGGAAAAACAAATTAAGAAAGCGGTAGAATTATACGCCCGGGGAAAAAAGGACTATAATCCGACTGACAAAGAATTAAAAAATGCCTATAAGATACTTGTAAATGAAGCTTCTGTGCCGTTTGATAATGAAGAATTCAGAACTCTCATTATAGAAATCAAAAAGAAAAATACGCTGCTCATAGATGCCAGTTCAATTGAAGAAGCTGCAAAAGAAAGGTCACATAATGTCATATTCAGATTCAAAAGCTTTTTGGATTCTTATAAAACAATTATACCGGTTTTAAATACAATTGAGAATAATTCAAATGGTCATCTCAAATTTACACGTAATGATGTAAAAACAATAACACGCGAGCTCAGGAAACCTCCCTATGAAATTACACCCGATGAAATCTGGAAAGCTTATCAGAGAGTAGACGGTGATATCGTTAAACCATTAGCTGATCTGAAAAATGCTGCCAACATTATTCCGCTTACACAATATGCATTAGGTAAAGTTGAAGTTCTTGAGCCCTACAGTAATAAAGTTGATAAAAAATTTAAACAATGGATTGAAGAGAATTCATCTAAAGGCAGAAAATTTTCAAGTGAAGAACTGGACTGGCTTACTATGATGAAAAACTATTTTGCATCATTTCAGGAAATAAATGTGACTAATTTTAACCAGCCGCCGTTTGAGGAGAAAGGCGGAGCTGTCAAAGCATTTACACTCTTCGGTAATGATCTGAACAATATTGTGTATGAACTGAACGAAAAATTAATTTAATAATTCAAGCCGAAGCATATCAAATCATGTCTGATAAATCTGATATAAATATTTTTCAGGTTTCGAATTTAAACATTGATACAAGCCATGACTTACAATTGATAAAAAGAATTGCTGCAAAGGATACAACTGCATTAAGCGAGTTTTATGACATTCACTCACGATATCTATATACAATTATATATTTTATTCTTCGGGATAAACCTGAAGCGGAAGACTTGCTTCAGGAAGTTTTTTTACAGATTTGGGAAAAGATAGATTCATATGACGAATCATTGGGTAATCCTCTTGCCTGGATCAGCCGCATCACACGCAACAAATCAATTGACAGACTTAGGAGCAAAAGTTTTAAGAAAAGGTCAGGTGAAACTGACATTGAAAGATTTTTTGATATAAGCTCCGATTCGCCTTCGTCAAACCCTGAAAAAAACATTGCAATGAATCAGGAGCAAGGAGAAGTATTAAATGCACTTAAATCACTTAATCAAAATCAGAGGGACCTGATTGAGTTTGCTTACTTCAGGGGATATTCTCAGTCGGAACTTGCAGAACATTTTCAGATTCCGCTTGGAACAGTAAAAACAAGAATGAGAGCAGCAATGATGATTCTGCGTGACAAACTTAAAAATTTAATATGATGAAAAATAAAAATGACATTGAGGGGTTTGAAGAAAATGCAATACTGAATTCACTGGGATTACTTAGTGGTGAATATGAAACGGCTTTTAACAAAAGTTTAAAAGTAGCGGATTCGGAGAGTAAGAAGTTGATCAAAAAATATAACAATCTGACATCTTTAGTTGCGGGAGCCTTCTTAATTTCCGGTAAAGACACATTTCCATCACCGGATATAAAAGATAAGATTATGGAAAAGATATACAATTCCGATAGTAAAAATAAAAACGGATTTGAATTTGTTTTGGGAAAAACAGATGACTGGATGCAGCATCCCGAAATTGAAGGCATTAAAATAAAGCGGCTGGCATATAATGAAGATAAAGGATATTTAATGATACTTATGAAAGCAGCTGCCGGAACTGAATATCCTGCACATCATCACAACGGAGCTGAAGAATGTTATGTTCTGGAAGGTGACTTATTCGTTGAAGGAAAATATCTTGGACCCGGAGACTTTCATCATGCAGAAGGTGATAGTGATCATGATCCGCTTCGGACTAGAAACGGATGCACACTATTGCTGGTAGTAGATCCTAAAGATTATTGATTAATTTATACACTATTTATGATTTCAACATTAACTGTTAACTGTTAATTGTTAACTGCTAACTGCTACTTGTAACTCTTCTAAGTTTTTTCCTCTGGCTTAATTCGCTTTCATAAACTCTTTTGATTCCGTCACCAAGAGATTTCTCAACATCTCTGATATTTTCAACCAGTCTTTTAAAACCGCCGGGTTCAACAGATGCCGCCTGATCTGTGCCCCACATTGCACGATCCAGAGTGATATGTCTTTCAACAAATGAAGCTCCGAGTGACACTGCTGCCCAGGTCGGGACTAAGCCGGTTTCATGACCGGAATATCCGATCGGAACCTCGGGATAAATATGCTTAAGGGTCTTGATGACTTTTAAATTCAATTCTTCAAGCTTGCACGGATAAGCCGAAGTAGAATGTGCAATTAACAGATTTTCTGTTCCGGTAAATCCGACGGTGGAATTTATTTCTTCAAGTGTTGACATACCCGTTGATATCATCAGCGGTTTTCCTGTATTTTGTTTCTTTTTAAGCAGACTGAAATCAGTCAGAGATGCTGAAGCCGCTTTATAAACCGGAGGATTAAACTTTTCAATGAAATCAACAGACTCTTCATCCCAGCAGGAAGCGAACCACTCAATGTCTTTCTTCCTGCAGTATGTATCTATTTCAGAATATTCATCAAAACTCAATTCTACTTTATGCCTGTAATCAATGTATGTCATCCTTCCCCATGGCGTCTCCCTTTCAACATACCACTGCTCTTTGGGGACACAAAGTTCAGGTGTTCTCTTTTGAAATTTTACGGCATCACAACCCGCATGCTTAGCTCTTTTTATTAATTCCAGAGCTAAATGTAATGAACCGTTATGATTTATGCCGATCTCTGCAATTATGTAAACTCTTTCCCCGTCTCCGATAAATTTGTTGCCAACTTTAATTTTTGACATGATTAATTTAATTTAAAGTTATCAAATAAGAATTTAAAGAGTTTCCCGTGAATTTAAATTTAATTAACTCCTGCATAAATAAAATTGCTCAACTTACTATTTTGGGTTTAAGGTTAAAATTACTTGTCTTCCTGAAAACCGGCTCAACCGGCTCTCCTTTAAGATAACTTTTCAGGTTATTCTCTTCTACTGCTTTTTTCAAAACAGGCAAAACATCTTTGTATGCTTTCAAAGTATATTCAATATCTTCATCAGAATGCGAGAAACACATATTATGAAATCCGCCCCAGAGTATTCCGCGCCTTATCATTTCCTGCTGAACAAGTGATTTCATTTCCAGCGGATTCCCTGCGTCTGCATCAAATATTATTATAGTTCTGCAATTATAACCATTACATTTCGAAAAACCAATTCCAAGTTCAGTTACAATTTTATTGTATCCGTCCTTTAATTTTTTTCCCTGCTTCGATAAAAACTCTGGAACGTTCCTGTTTTTAATTTCATCTATTGTTGCCATCGCAGCAGCCATTGATAATGCTTCTCCTCCAAAGGTTGTAAAAAAGAAAACATCTTTATCGAAGAGTCTCATTACTTCTTCCCTTCCGGTAATTACAGAGATCGGCATTCCGTTTGCAATGGCTTTTGAAAAACATGCTAAGTCAGCAGTTACGCCAAAATATTCCTGTGCACCACCTGCTGCTATTCTGAATCCTGTCCACATTTCATCGAATATCAACAGAGTGCCGTTCCTTTTGCACACATCCTGAACCTCCTTTAAGAAATTATTTTTTTCTTCTTCAAAAACAAACGGTTCAAGGATTACACAAGCCGTATCACTATCTATTGACTGTATTAATGATTCGATATCGTTATAATTAAAAGTGTAAGTCAGATCTTTCACTGCTTCAGGAATTCCCGCATTCCTGTCAGTCACACTTATATACCAGTCATGCCAACCGTGATATCCACAGCAAAGTACCTTCTCTCGTTTTGTAAATGCCCTCGCCACCCGAACTGCCGCTGTCGTTACGTCACATCCTGTTTTGGAAAATCTAACAGACTCGGCATTCGGGACAGTATCTCTGATTTTTTCCGAAAGCTCAACTTCAAGAGGATGCATCAGTGAAAATGTGATTCCGTCATTAAGCTGCTTTCTAATTGCGTCATCAACTTTATCATAGCAATATCCAAGTACGATCGGACCAATTCCCATATTATAATCAATATATTCATTACCATCTGCATCCCACACGTGCGAGCCTTTCCCTTTCTTCAGATATTTCGGAGCAACTCCTTTGATCCATTGTGTAGGACCTTTTGCTAAGGTCTGTGTATTTGCAGGGATCAATCCCTGGCTTCTTTCGAAAAGTTTATCTGATTCTTTGATAACGGGGAAATCTTTGTTGAACTTGATTTTATTTGCCAACCTTTTTCCTTTGATTTATTAAATATGAATAATTAATGTTAAGTAATTATTACAAATCTGTCTTATTAAGTAATCTTTTTCAAGTTTCATTTTGGGTATAAAATCCTTATGCTGTGGTTAATAAAAATCTTGTATGGTCTTGTCTGAATATAATCCGGAGTGGTCCGTGCAGTTTGAAAATATAAAGTCTACCCTTATGACTAAACTATCGGGCATAGTTTTCAGAATCGAACATGTAGGCAGCACATCCGTGAAAGGTTTATCGGCAAAACCTATTATAGATTTGGATATAGTAATTCCAAGTGGTACTCCCTTTAACGTAATTAAAGATAAACTTTCGGAATTAGGTTATTATCACCGCGGAGATCTTGATATAGAAGGACGTGAAGCTTTCGGGCGTTTAAAGGACAAAGAGTTTCACAATTCAACTCTCGATTCTGTCAGACATCATTTATATGCCTGTTTCGAAGACAACACGGAATTGGAGCGACACATTTTATTCCGTGATTATCTCAGAGAAAATAGAGAAGCGCGCATTGCATATGAAAACTTAAAAAAGGACATTGCGGAAAGATCAGGTCAGGATATTAAAAAATATGTTTTGGCAAAGGAAACTGAAGCCAGTGAGTTTGTTAATTCTATTATTGAAAAGGCAAAGCAGTTAAAAAGTTTTTAAAGTTTGTAAAGTTTGTAAAGTTTGTAAAGTTCGTAAAGTTTGTAAAGTTTGTAAAGTTTGTAAAGTTCGTAAAGTTTGTAAAGTTTGTAAAGTATTCGAACTTTAAAGACTCTGCAAAACTTTACAAACTTTCAACTTTACAAACTTTATAAACTCTCTCAGCAATTTTATCTCCGGTAAAACCTTCATACTCAAGCACGTCCTGCAACAGAGCCGGCTTAAACCATTTGTCATTTAATGCAACTGGCAAAACGTTGCAGTTGATTCTGTTATTTAAAAATAATTCGGCAACAATTGAAAAAAGACCGCCTGTAATGAAATGGTCTTCGAGTGTAACAATAAGTTTTGAATTTTTAGCAGCATTTAAAATTGCTTCTTCGTCAATGGGCTTAAGCGTCCTTAGATTTATCAAACCAACCGACAAACCTTTTTTCTCAAGAATTTCCTTAGCTTCAATTGCCTGCCTGAATAAAATTCCGTAAACCAAGATCGTAACGTCTTTCCCTTCGCTTATTATCTCCGCATTTCCAATTTCAAAATCCTGTGAATGTTTATATAACGGTTTAATATTATTATATCGAATATAAAAAGGTTTCGGACTTTCTAAAACTTTCCTTAATCCGATCAGCATATCTTCTTCATCAGCCGGGCAAAAAACATTTACATTAGGAATTCCCCTCATAATGGAAACATCTTCGATCGCCTGATGTGTGGGTCCGTTTGCCTCTGATAAAAATCCTGAAAATCCGCCTACAAGCTTTACCGGAAGATCCGCAATACCAACATCCGTTCTAATAAATTCAAAAGCTCGCATTGTCAGAAACGAAGCCAGTGCGTGTGCAACAGGAATCCTTCCTCTCAATGCAAGCCCTGCTGAAACTCCGATCATCGTCTGCTCCGTGATACCGGTATCAATAAATCTGTCACCGATCTGATTAGGTAAATTCCGAATTGCTGCCCTGTTCTCAGCAGTGAGGATCATGAACCGTTCGTCTTTATCAGTAAGTACTTTTAAAAGTTCTTCGTAAGTCAATGAGTTATGAGTTATAAGTTATGAGTTATGAGATGTAAGTTATAATTATGAGTTAATATGTTGATAAGAAATCCAGGATCATAGTTTTCATAAAAATCATTACAATTCATAGTTCAACGCGCTACAATCGTCTCAGAAGTAAGCTCACTCACCTTCCCTCCTTGCAATTCCTTTAAAAGCATTTCCACTTCTTCACCGGTAAAATTTACAAACCACCTGTCAGCTCTCGCCTCAATGCTCGGCAATCCTTTTCCTCTCTTTGTCTCAGCAATTACGATGCTTGGCTTGTTCTCTTCAATAGGAAATTTTGAGAATGCTTTTTCCATACTTTCAAAATCATGCCCGTTGCACGATCTTACTTTCCATCCGAAAGCTTCGAACTTATCGGCGATCGGATTCAGGGGAATTAGTTTTTCGGTTTCAATATTCGCCTGAAAATTATTTCTGTCAACAATTGCAATTAAGTTATCCAGCTTCTTCGCGCCGGCTACTAAAGCAGCTTCCCATATTGAACCTTCATCCAGTTCACCGTCACCCAGTATCACGACAATTTTATTCTTCTGTTTTTTCATTTTACAGTCTATCGCAACACCAATCGCAACACTCAAAGAATGTCCAAGCGAACCCGAATGAAATTCTATCCCCGGTATATTCCTGTTAGGATGCCAGTAAATAAAATCATTTGTCTTCAAATGATTCTTCAACCTGTCCTTTTCTATAAATCCTATCTCTGCAAATGTGCCGTACAAAGCCGGTACATCATGACCTTTTGATAAAAATAAATAATCTCTGTTAGGGTCATTCAGATTATTTTTATTTACATTCAGAAATTCTTTATAAAGATGCACAATCAAATCGGTACACGACAAAGACGCGCCAATAAAGCATCCGCCATCGGTGGACATTCTGATTATGTGCTCTCTAACTTTAACAGCAGTTTCCTGAAGTTCTTTTAATTTTTGCTTATCCATTTTGTTATTCGTTATTCGAAATTGTTTCGTTAATCGTTATTCGTTAATCGTTATTCGTTAATCATTATTCGTTAATCGTTAATCGTTAATCGTCAATCGTGATGTTACATTTTTTCGTATTTTCACATCTCAAGTCTTACGTCTTACCTCTCGCGTCTCGCGTCTCACCTCTCGCGTCTCGCATCTTGCGTCTCGCGTACCAGCTCTCTCCCGCATACATCTCATTGATCTTCTTTATATCCGGGTTTTGATCCAACAATTTCAGAATATCACAAAGTGTAAAAATCTTTTTCTCATCATACAGCTCATCATAAACTCTCTTTATAAATTCATAATCTTCTTTATAATCAATCGTAAACCTGTGGCTCATGGAAAAGTCAAGACCTGTTTCCCATTTTACATTTCCGATTCTGAACCTTTCCGGTCTTTCCCAGATGAACGGAGTTGTATGTTCCCTTTCAAAATCTTTATCCGCTTCTTTCCATGCAGTTTCAAGAATTTTCAGAGGCATCACTTCAACATCATTGCCGTCCGGAAAGGTTGCCGGATGAAGATTACTTACAAAGTCAAACTTATCTTTATTCTCAATGTAATAATTCAAAACTTCATCAATAACATCCGGGCAAATAAGCGGACAGTCGGAAGGTATTTTTACAACAACATCAGCGCCGTATTCTAAAGCTGCTTTGTAATGTCTGTCTAACAAGTCGGTCGGATGACCTCTGAAACATTTTATGTTATTTTTGCCACACAGCTTAAAAACTTTATCATCACCTTTATCAGTTGTAGTTGCAATAACAATTTCCTTCGGAGTTTTTGAAGCTGCTACTCTTTCAAACATTCTCATGAGCAATGGCTTGTCCTGAAGAGGAAGAAATATTTTACCCGGTAAGCGCGATGAACCTCTTCTTGCCTGGATCACAATTAGAATTTTCAAAATATTCTGTTAAGCAGTTTGGTAGGTTAAATCAAAATTGTCTTTGCTGTCCTGTGAAACTTTACTCTTTATCGATTCCTCTTCTAAAAGTTTAAGGCAGACATCCGCAATATTTCTGGCAGACTCACCTTTATTCTGTATTGGTACCTGAAGTTTAAGATCTTCAATATTAAATGAAGAATAAACTTTTTTCCCCAGTATCATACCAACATATACCACTGTAGAATAATGAGTAATTAAAATGTCACAATTTGCAATCATTTCATTTGTATTGCCCTGCGAAAAAATCAGTGATCCGGGTGCGTACTTATTAATCTCTTTAGTCGCCCGTTTTACATTTTCATTCGGATGAAGCTTAAATATCATTTTCTTTCCTTCAGAAAGACTGAGTGCTTTTTGAATAAACTTTTTTCTGTTTTCATATTTATATGTTTCCCTGGAATCTGAGCTGCAGACCAACGCATAGTTGTTATAGGGAAAATCATTATTCAGATATTGAATGCAATTGTCAAAATTAGGAATGCCTGTTACAACAATCTTTTCCGGTTTGATTCCTTTCCGGATAAATAAATCCCGGTAACCTTCCGAGGCTACACAGAAATATGTATAATAATCAGACAGACCTGTAGCAGCTGTGCCTCCCCAGTATCTGGGAATTTTGATTTTTTTTACAACGCGATACATGAAGTTTTCCGGATCTGTCATGCCTTCCTGCACCATTACCATTTTCTTTTTCCTTAAATTTTTCGGCATAATAAGGTCACTGCATACAACAACTAGATCGTAATTATTTCTTTCACCTCTGTAATCTTCAGCGAGATTATGCTTCCGGAAATAAGATTCGGTCTGTGCGCGAAATTTTCCGCCTAAAACCGAGAAGTCAAGAATTCCGGTTTTGGCGGCAATTTTTTCTGCACCGTCGGAATAGTAAGCTGTAAAAAAATGTTCATGCCCGGGGAGACATTTTGAGATCTGATGAAGCATTGTAGTTTGGTTCAATGAACCGCACATGTAAAGAATTTTCTTTCCGCTCATACTTCCGCAAAATAAACAAATATAAAATTTTATGATATATTCTTTTTAAGGCATGTAAACCTCAAACTGCTTTAAATTAATCAAATGATTTTTAATTATCGAATAAGCGGTCAGACGGTTACATATTACGAAGTGTAATTTTAAATTCTGTTCCGTGAAACGGCTTGCTTGTAACTTCAACGGATGAGTTATGAATATCTAAAATTTTCTTGACAATACTTAAACCCAGTCCGTAACCTGCAATTTTTTTATCTCTTGATTTATCTATTCTGTAAAACGGTTCAAAAATTTTATTTAAATCCTCGGATTCGATTCCTCTGCCTTTATCTTTTACTGAAATGATTGTTTCACTTGTATTGACAGGATTCTGAGAAACTGATATTTCGACAGGCTTTCCACCCGAATACTTTATTGCATTATCTATAATATTCCTCAAAGCTATTTCCATTTTTTCCTTGTCAATGTTCATATCCCTCTTTTCAAAATCCGATTGAAAATTTATTAATGAATTACCGAATTTCTGGATCAGGTTTTTTATTAATAAAACAATATCCGTTTTCCCGGGATTAAGTTTTCCGTTGACATTCTCAGTCCGGTAAGTCTCAAGAAGACTTGAAATCATGGCTTCCATTTCTTTTACATCATCAAGTATTTTATGTTTAATTTTTTCATCTTCGACAAATTCATTTGCAAGCTTGATACGGGTCAGCGGGCTTCTTAATTCGTGTGAAACATCAATAAGTAGAGATTCCTTGGATTTAATCATATTTGAAATGCTGACCTTCATTTCATTTATCGACCCGGCAAGATTCCCGAGCTCATCTTTTCTGTTAATATTCAGAGGAACATCAAAATTACCGGCACTAATCTGTTCAACTGCTCCGGATAATTGTTTGATTGGTCCGAATATCCATCTCAGTGAAAAGTAAAGTAATGCAGCAAGTATTGTGATCATAATGATTACCGGAATTATCGCTTTCTCTATATCAATTTCATCATGCGGACGCGGCGGGGCAAAGATAATGTAACCGTTTTCAGTTTTTACGATTTCATAAAATTTTGTTTTGTCTCTTACTGTGAATTTAACCTTCTCACTATCAAATCCCCTCTCGTTTTTCAGATCGTTAATGTGCGGAACATCAGGGCTGCTTGACCAATCGGATTTTGATGTTTCAAAGCGGACATTGAGTCCCATGTCGTTCAGAATGCTTTTTGCTTTGACTGTGTCCGGAGGATCTCCAATATCTTTCAGGAAGTAATCGTTGAATCTGTACGAAAGTTTGTTCGGCGGCCGAAAAGGACCCCCCTCAAAATTCATTCTTACTATGAATCCGATAGAGAAATTGACCAGGATAGTGAAGACAATCACCAATAATATCAGTTTCAGAAATATCGAAAAACTAATTCTCTTATCAATTTTCTTCGGGTTCTGCATAAAATATATATCCTATTGACTGAACTGTCTTAATGAATTGATGGTTTTTCTGTCTGAGCTTCATTCGTAATCTCGATACCATAACGTCAATGCTTCTGTCGTAATACTGCCATGTAGTCCCTTTTAACTTTTGCATCAGCGTATCCCGTGATAAAACTTTTCCATTATGTTTGGAAAATAATAAGAGCAGATCAAACTCAGTTGAAGTAAGTTCAATTTCTTTTTTATGAAACTTTACTGTTCTGTCCGATTCATTTATTATCAGATCCTTGAAATTAATTTTACTTTCGGAGATTAATTTCCCGTCGGTCCTTCTGAATATAGACTGCATCCTTGCCACAAGTTCTCTCGCCTCAAACGGCTTTGCAAGGTAATCATCGGCGCCGAGTTCGAGTCCGACTATTTTATCGGTTGTCTCCCCTCGTGCTGTGAGCATTATCACCGGTATCTGGTTGTTTCTTCTAAGTTCTTTAAGAGTTTCGAAACCGTCCATTTCCGGAAGCATGAAGTCAAGAATCATAAGGTCATATAAATTGTTTTTGAGATGCTTCAAAGCGTCGACAGGATTATCGAAAGAAGTCGTTTTGTAATTATACTTCCCGAGATAGTCCTTTAAAAGATCGGTGAGCTTTGTGTCGTCGTCAATTATAATAATATTTTTTACTGACATAGATTTGGAAATTAACATTAAAAAATGGATGGTTAAAGATCTTATCTTGTGATATGGAGACTATAGCGGCTGTCTGAAAAATATTTTTAACCACTAAGGCACTAAGAGCACTAAGTATTAAATGCAGAAATTTAATTCTTTGTGTCCTTAGTGCCTTAGTGGTTTAAATAATAGCACACTGACCGCCCCTCATACTAAATTATTTTTCTTCTCTTTTATCTTTACGTTTCTCCATCTTATCGTGAAACTTTCCCTTCATTTCTTTCATTGCATCTACCGCTTTAGTTCGTTGCTCCGGTGTGAGTATAGCATGGAATTCAATTATCTTATCCATCATAAAGTCCTTGTTCTCCTGCATATTCTGTTCGCGTTTCTGATCAAGTTCTCTGAGTTTGTTTTTATCAAGATTATCCTTCTTAAATTCATTTGCAAACTCTTCCATCAGATTTTCCCTGTCGTCTTTTTTTGATTCCATTCTTTCCTTTATCTGATCTCTGATTTGTTCTACTTTTGCTTTCTGATCTGAGGTCAGATCTAATTTCTCCACTATCATCCCCATCAGAAATCCATGAGGTCCGTCATGGAATTTTTTCTTTGCATAGACAATTCCAATTACTGAGGTAAGTATGAAAGCAATTACTACAACAGGAATGATGAATTTTAATTTACCCGGCATGAAGCTTTTCTTTTGGGGTTGGTTTGTTTTGGATTCAACAAGTTCATTATTCACCTGCTGATTGTTTTCTGAGTCGTTCATTTTTTTAAATCTCCTTTACCTGTTTCAACAGGCCTTTATGATTTTTTTTTCTTACAAATATACGGTAAGTTCTTTGCGGAGATGTTTAGGATTTGTAAATGTTTGTAAATGACGTTCTGAACGTAATTAGTACTTAATTTCAGTTAACGCATTCTGATAAGTTTTCACATAAACTCATTTCAAAAAGATCACACCCATAGACAGCTGAAATCCGCCGACATTTTCGATTGTATTATATTGTAAGCTCTGAACTCCGTCACCGATAATCGGCAGATAATAGTAATTCAGATTTACATTCATTGAAGTGCTTTCGCTCTGAGTGAAATTAACCCCGATTCCAGCGTAACCGCCGAAGGCAAAGGATGTTTGTGTATATGGTATTGCGCTGAAGTAGCTTCTGTCATAAGGATTTGTAAAAACAAGTGTCGGAGTAACACCAAAATTCAGAAGCGGTAAAAAATCGCCTTCAATTTCATCTTTAAATAATTCTTTTCTTATCCCAATGCTTAAAGGCATTGCAAAAACCCTGTTTACTTTATTTAAAGTGACAGCATTACCGAAAATATCAGTGCGTTCTATTTCCCTGTCATCAGTAACTCCGGAAAATGAAAGATTAAAAACCATATCTGAAGTCTTGCCTATTCCTGCAAAAAAGCTGAAAAATGGTCCGAATCCGTTTTCACTGTAGTTTATACCTACGCTCCAGTTGTTTCTGTATTCCTTTTTCGGTTTTTTATATTTGATTTTTTCCTGTGCGGTTGTGAGGGCTGAAGAACTGATTAATATCGCACAAATTAGCATGCCTATAATATTTATCTTCTTCATAATAGTTGTATTTGTTTATTGTTTAAAGAAAGTTAAATAATTAATTTTTGATTTAAAATTCCAAACAAAGTTGACGGATAAAAGATTTGCCAGGATAAAGAGCGTTGTTGAGAAAAGACAGAAAAATTTTACGATAGTTCTGGAGAATATTCATGATCCTCATAATGTGAGCGCTATCTTGAGAAGTGCTGATGCCGTCGGAATTGATAAGATTTACTTAATTTATAATACAAATAAATTTCCCAAAATCGGGAAAACATCTTCCGGAAGCGCAAAGAAATGGATTGAGCTCGAAAGATATGATAATGTTAAGGATTGCTTTGATACATTGAAAAACGGTAAGTATAAAATTTACTCAACTTATCTCAGCGAGTTTAGGAAAAATTATTCTTTATATGATTTAAACCTGACAGGGAAAGTGGCTTTGGTATTTGGAAATGAACATACCGGTGTTTCCGAAGAAGTAAAAAAAATGAGCAATAAGAATTTTCTCATACCAATGTACGGAATGATACAGTCGCTGAATGTTTCGGTCGCAGTTGCAGTTTGTCTTTACGAGGCATTGAGACAGAGGGACCTGAAGGGGAAGTATGTGAAGTCGGATTACACAAAAAAAGAACTCGGTGAAAAATTAAACAATTATTTAAAGCGGTAAAAAATTATGACGAAACTAGATAATATTATCAACACATTAACTCTTCATAAAACTGAAATATTCAAAAATTATAATTTAAAGGAATTAGGAGTTTTCGGTTCTTTAGTTCGGGGTGAAACTAATATAAACAGTGATATTGATCTTTTAGTGGAATATAATATTACACCCGATTTATTAAAATATATAGAATTAGAAAACCATATAGAAAAATTATTAAATACTAAGGTTGACCTTGTAATAAAAAACTCAATAAGGCCTGAACTGAAAAGTGATATTTTAAGTGAAGTGATATATCTATGAAGAGAAAGTTCATATTTTTTTATTAATGATATTATTGAAAGTATCAACAGCATTTCTAATTTTATAAAAGACATGGATTATCAAAATTTCATTAGCGATGACAAAACATTCAGTGCTGTTATAAGAAAAATTGAAGTAATAGGTGAAGCAGCTAAAAATATTCCCTCCTCGATTACTGAAAAGTATAACAACATCCCCTGGTCGGATATGGCAAGAATGAGAGATAAAGTTATTCACTCATATTTTGGAGTAGATTACTTGACAATATGGAACGTTGCAAAAGTAAGGTTTCCTGAACTGAAACCTGAAATAGAAAAAATATTAATAGATCTTCGCAAAGATGACAATCAATCAGATTTGTTTACAAAGTAAAACATATAAAAAAATGCTCCCTAAATATCTATCCAAAGAACTGAATTTAAAGCATCTCAATAATTTTCTATTGATCTCAGGTCCGTGCGTAGTCGAATCTAAATCAATTGTCTTTAAAACCTGCGAGATTCTGAAAAAAATTACGGATAAACTTAAGATCCCTTTTATATTCAAATCATCTTATATAAAAGCTAACAGAACATCTTCGGATTCATTCAGAACTATTGGTATAGATAAAGCGCTTTCGATTTTAGCAGATCTGAAAAAGGAATTTAATGTGCCTGTACTTACAGACATTCATTCGGAAATAGAAGTCGAAATTGCAGCGGAGGTCGCTGATGTTTTACAGATCCCGGCATTTCTTTGCAGGCAAACCGACTTGCTTGAAGCAGCGGGTGAGAGTGGAAAGATTGTTAATATTAAGAAAGGTCAGTTTCTTGCGCCGAATGATATGAAGTATCAGGCTGAAAAAATCAAGGCAACGGGTAACAACAAAATATTTCTTACTGAACGCGGCTCAACGTTCGGATATAATAACTTAGTAGTGGACATGCGAGGACTTGTTATCATGAGAAAGTTCGGGTATCCGGTGATCTTTGATGCAACACATTCGATTCAAATGCCTTCGGCCGATAAAGGAGTGAGCGGTGGAAATCCTGAGTTCATATTACCTCTGGCAAGAGCTGCAGCTGCTGTAGGAGTTGACGGGTTCTTTATTGAGACACATCCTGAGCCGAAGAAAGCGCTGAGTGATGCAAAAAGCATGATGAAGCTGGATAAGATGGAAAGTTTGCTGAAGGAATTAATCATGATTAATAAATTTGCTTAAACTAAACAATTATGGAAAGTGATAAAACTAATATAGATGTTGATAAACTTGTTAATCACTTTAGAGAATCGTCAGATGAGGATTTTCAAACAATGTTAAATTTGCTTAACATGAAGTCATATAACTGGTCGTTGTTTATAGGTCATATTTCATTAGAAAAATTACTTAAAGCCTTATACATAAAGGTTAATAAAGAGCACGCACCTTATACTCACAATCTTCTGAGACTTGCCGAGAAGAGCAGTATTAAAATTCCTGATGATTACTCAGATTGGTTGGACGAGATCACTTCTTTCAACATTAATGCAAGGTACAATGATTTTAAAAAAGAGTTTTACAACAAGTGTACAAGGGAGTTTGTAACAGAGTGGATAGAGAAAATCAAATTATTAAGAGAATGGATAATAAAGAAGCTTTAAGTTTAGCCCGTCAGTTTGCAGATGCAGTAAAAAGCAAATACGATTTTAAAAAAATTTTTTTATTCGGCTCTTTTGTAAAGGGCACAGCAACAAATGACAGCGATATAGACATAGCTGTTGTATTTGATAATTACAGCGAGTCTGAAAATATGCAGCTTGAACTCATGAGAATAAGAAGAAAGATTGACAGCAGGATTGAACCGCATCCTTTCAGAGTAAACGACTTTAACAACAATGATCCGTTAGCACATGAAATTCTGAAACACGGAATTGAAATTTTGAATTAGGCAAATTTTAAAAAAGGTGTAATCGAATTTGATGAGATGATTTTAATAGAAGATTTAAATAACAGAGAAATAATTCTCAAGAAGGTGATTATCTCGAAGTATTATTTGACATCAAACCGGGATTTTTCAAAGAGACTGATGATAACGTCATAATGGAAAAAGTTGATGTTGAAGGAAACATCCCTGGATTTTCTATTTTGAAGGTAAGCAATTTAAAAAGACAAACTCCTGTTCCCGTAACGCTGAAAAGCAAAACAGCTTAAATAAAAATTAATGAAATTAAAAACCACTTCGACCTTTCGTTCCGAAAAAATAAAACCGTCTTATTACATTGGAATTTTTCTGATTGCACTGTCAACACTGCTGCTCGAATTTTCCCTGACACGTGTACTTTCCGTTTCCCTTTGGTATCATTTTGCATTCATGGTTATCAGTGTTGCTCTTCTGGGATTTGGTGTAAGCGGTGTATTTCTTTCGGTCAATAAGAAAATTAATACAATTAATACAGACAAGCTTTTGTCAGTTCTTTCGATGTGTTACGGAGCCAGCGTGATCATTTCATTTATAATCATGAATAAGATACCGTTCGATCCTTTCAGCTTGCTCACAGATACAATTCAATTTTTATATCTGCCGCTTTACTATATTTTAATTACCATTCCCTTCTTCTTTGCAGGACTGATAATTTCAGTTTTATTATCACGTTTTAAGTCCGATATTTCGAAATTATATTTCTTTGATCTTATCGGTGCGGGACTTGCTTGTGCGGCATTTGTATTGATAATGCCTGAAGCCGGCGGAAACGGGACAATCGTCTTTGTTTCGGCATTTGCTTTTTTAGCTGCCATAGTTTTCTCTTTTGAAAATATTAAAACTTACTCGCTGGTATCGTTTGTTCTGCTTTTAATTTCTTTAACATTTTTAATTAATCCCGAAGAAAGATTTCCAATCAATGTAACGCCAAATAAAATTTACGGTAACTACATTAAGGAAAGACCGGACTTAAGAATAAGAACAGACTGGAATACTTTTTCAAAAGTTGATGTGATGAAGGATGAAGACAAAGCCGAAGACGGATATGATATTTATACCGCGATCATTGATGCAGGGAATGCTACTACAAACATTCCGAATGTAAAATCATTTCCTCTGCAGACAAAACCTGCGGATGCATCCAATCTTGCCTATACTTTAAAAGATTCTGCAAACAAAGTTTTCATCATAGGGTCAGCAGGTGGCGGTGAAATTCTTGCCGGGTTTTATCATAACGCAAAAGATATTACTGCGGTTGAAATAAACGGGATTCTCAATGACTATATAAAAAACAGCTTATCATACTGGACCGGTCCTTTGGTAAAAAATAATAAAAATGTTAGAGTGATAACAGATGATGCGAGATCGGTGCTGTCATCGAAGAGAATTGTTTATGATGTAATAATTTCAGCACATACTATTTCCGCATCGGCTGTTTCAAGCGGCGCTATGAGCATGGTTGAAAATTATATTCTGACACTGGAAGCCGTCAAAGAGTATTTGAATCATCTGGATAAAGACGGAGTTCTCTATATTTCCCGCCCGGAGACACAGCTTCCGAAACTCATTACCACATTAAAACAAGCGCGTTTTGAAAACAGCAAAGGTCTTGAGGACAGCAAGAAGAATTTTATTGTTTTCCGCAGACCTCCGAATGATTTTGAAAGTGACAAGAGTTTTCTTGCAGGTGTGTTATATAAAAAGAGCGGCTTCACGGGTTTGGATATACTCAATGTAAGAAACGAAGCCAGTTCTCTCAATATGGATATACTTTATGACCCTTTATCAGAGCAGGACAGCTATTATAAAAGATTAATTGAATCAGACAATGTTTATGATCCCGACAACAAATTTCAGCCCGCTAGAGATGATAAACCTTTCTTTGATCAGAACATCGGATTCTCAAACCTGTCCGTACAAGGTATCAAGGAAACTTTTTCGCAGGATGAAAAAGGTATACTGGCTTTAAAGGATAAACCCGTTGCAGAGACGACTCTCCTTGCGATTCTAATTCAATGTGTTCTTATTGCCGGATTATTCATTTTACTTCCTTTAAAGTTTTTTAAAAAGGAAAGCCCTGCTTTGAAATCTACTTACGAGTACTCGGCTGATAAAAAGTATCTGATTTATTTTGCTTGTCTAGGGTTTGGCTATATTGCTTTGCAGATATGTATGATTCAGAAATTTACACTGTTTCTCGGTCAGCCGGTGATCACGCTTTTGACAGTTGTTTCCACAATGTTAATAGCTTCCGGATTAGGCAGTCTTGTTTCACTTAAATTTTATAAAAACAGTCTGAGAAAGCTTCATGTAATTTTCGGAATAATTGCATTGCTTACATTAGCAATAGGAATTTTGAATCCATATATATTCAATTCACTTGTCAGACTGGAGCTTTACTGGAGAATAATTATATCGGCAGTTATAATTTTCCCGCTCGGATTTTTCATGGGGATGCCGTTTCCAATAGGAATGTCTCTGATACTTCCTTCAGAAAAAAGGTTTGTTGCATTTGCATGGGGAGTGAACGGATTCTTTTCTGTAATAGGTACAGTATCGGCGATCATTCTAGCTATGATGTTTGGTTTCCGATTTGTATTTATACTTGGAGCAGTTATTTATATTGTTGCAATGGTACTTATAACGATAAGACATAAAAAAGTTTTGATGAAGCAGGTATGAGATATGAGATATGAGATATGAGAGATATGAGTTTTGAGATATGAGTTTTGAGATATGAGTTTTGAGTGAAGCTGTTACTTAATTATAATATATATTTTTAAATGATAAAACTTTGTAAATGAAATGGAAGACCATTACAGAAAAAAGACTTTAGCGATAGTCGTAGGCGGCGGACCTGCTCCCGGCATCAACGGGGTTATCAGGTCGGTGACAATAGAAGCTATTAATTCAGGATTGGATGTTTACGGAATCTATGAAGGATTCGAACATCTGAGTAAAGGAGATTCAACGCATTTCACGGAATTGAAAATAGAAGATGTTTCCAGAATACATTTCTCGGGAGGGAGTATTCTTCAAACATCAAGAGTTAATCCTGCTGAGAACAAGGTAATGCTTGAGGCATCTCTGAAAGCTTTGACGCAATTATCAGTAGATTATCTCGTCACTATCGGAGGCGACGATACCGCAACGAGCGCTTACAAAATTGACCAGCTTGCAAAAGGTCAGATTCAGGTTGCTCACGTTCCAAAGACAATTGACAATGATCTGCCTCTTCCGGGAAACATGCCTACATTCGGATATCAAACTGCACGGGATTTTGGATTTCATATTGTTCAATCTCTGATGCTTGATGCAGCGACTACAAAGCGCTGGTATTATGTCGTTACAATGGGACGTAAAGCCGGGCATTTAGCGCTTGGTATCGGAAAAGCAGCCGGAGCCACGTTGACAATTATAGGAGAAGAGTTCAGAAATAAAATAATCAGTTTCGAAACAATATGTGACATACTTGAAGCTTCAATAATTAAAAGAATGGCGCTGGGAAGTCATTACGGTGTTGCTGTTCTGGCTGAAGGAATCATTACACGTATAGATCCGGAAGAATTAAAAAGTCATCCTTATGTAAATCTTGAAAAAGATCTGCATGGAAATATCAGACTTTCCGAAATTGACATTGGCAGAATTACTAAAGATGAAGTCAGAAGACGGCTGCGTGAAAGAGGACTGAATGTAACAATTGTCAATAAAGATATAGGATATGAATTAAGATGCGCTTCGCCAATTCCTTATGATTGTGAATATACACAGGATCTTGGATATGCTGCTGTAAGATATTTGTTAAATGACAATTCCGGGGCAATAGTAACCGTGGATAAAGGGCAGTTGATACCGATTAAGTTTGAAGATATTATAAATTCGGATGGAAGGATAGGTACACGTGAAGTTGATGTTGATTCAGACAGTTATCAGGTTGCAAGGCAGTATATGATAAGATTAGAGAAAGGCGATTTTGAAGAAATAAAAAATGTCGCACGTCTTGCGCTTATAGGAAATCTGAAGACAGAGGAATTCATCAACAGATTTAAATATCTTATTAATGATCCGCCGGTAAAGGAAAAATAACATCTGACGGTTGCAAAGGTCTGGGAATAACCATCTGACTACTTTTTGAGAAACAGAATGACTCTGTTATTTCTGAAGCGGTCTGACGGCTGTAATTAACTGAAATAAATATAACATTTAAAAATTGAAAATAGGAATACTGACAAGCGGCGGAGACTGTCCCGGTCTTAATGCTGTAATAAGGGCAATCGTAAGAAAGGCGGCAGTTTATAATTATCAGACCGTTGGTATTTTAAACGGATGGAAGGGGATTGTCGAAGAAGATTATCTGCAGCTTGGTCTGAAGGAGGTTTCCGGTATCATTCACCGTGGGGGTACAATAATAGGTACGTCACGATATAGTCCGTTTGAGCAGATTGGAGGAAAGCAGCTGCTAATGGATAAAATCAAAAAGGCAGATTTTGATGCAATCATTTGCATAGGAGGCGAAGGATCCATGCATGTCGCACAGCTTGCATATGAATCAGGTGTTCATTGTATAGGAATTCCAAAAACAATTGATAACGATATCTACGGAACAGATTATACATTCGGATTTGATACTGCCGTAAACATTGCTACTGATGCAATAGACCGTCTTCATACAACAGCCGAATCGCATCACAGAGTAATGCTTATCGAAGTAATGGGAAGAAATGCGGGATGGATAGCTGTTTATGCTGGGATTGCCGGCGGCGCGGATGTCATTTTAATTCCGGAGAGAAAATTTAAAATGGATGATATAGTAGATGTGATACAAAATCGTTATACCAGAGGAAAATGGTTTTCGATAATAGTAGTTGCCGAAGGTTCAAAGATAGCAGAAGATGAATTTAAATTTGTCAAACCGCCTTCTAAGGAAAAAGCAAAGAAAGATGAATTCGGCAGAGACCGGCTGGGAGGAATCTGTCATTACCTTGCGGATGAAATAGAACGCCGCAGCGGATTCGATACACGAGCAACTATTTTGGGATATGTACAGCGTGGCGGAATGCCGACTGCTTTCGACAGGATTCTCGGGACAAGGTTTGGGGTTTATGCTGTTGATATGGTGAAGGAAAAAAAGTTCGGACGCATGTGTGCGATAGTCTCGAACGAAATAGTTGACATTACAATTAAGAAAGCCATTAGTAAATTGAAAACAGTTGATCCGGAAATATATAAAGTGGCTCAGGTGTTTTTTAAATGATAAAGCTGTCAGATGTCAAAGGTCAAATGCCGGACGGCTTGAAGAAGATTAGTATATTTGATAAAGTTTTCAAATCATAAATCATTTAATCTTGAAAAAGAATTTTTCTTAGTGTCCTTAGTACCTTAGTGGTAATTCTCTTTGACTTTTTTTGAAATTTGAACAAAAATATGTCACAAAAACACGAAGTTCACTCAAGCGGTCTGCTCACCAAACTCGGTTTGTACACAGCAGTTCTCATTGTAATTAGCTCGATGATCGGATCCGGGATATTCAAGAAAGCTGCACCAATGGCTCTTGATCTTCAGTCCGGGGGATTAATTTTATTATGCTGGGTGATAGCGGGAGTAGTTACCTTGATCGGTGCAGCTACTAACGCAGAGATAGCCGGGATGATAGCGGCTCCTGGAGGACAGTATATATATTTTAAAGAAATGTACGGCAAAGCTTTCGCATTTATTTATGGCTGGTCGTGCTTTTCTGTGATTCAGTCTGCTTCAATTGCATCGATTGCTTATGTGTTTGCCGAGTCCGTAAATGCAGTAATCCCTCTTCCTCGTCTGAGTGAATCAATGGAAGCATATACTCTGCTATGGATATTCAATCCGCTGGCGAGCTTTGGTGTAAAGATGCTTACCATAGCAACGATCATATTTCTTACAACTGCAAATTATCTCGGAGTAATTTTCGGCGGATTCATCAGTAACGTGTTTACTACTTTAAAAGTATTGGGGATGCTTATAATAATTTTTCTCGGACTGACATTAAGCGGCGGGTCAGTAGAAAATTTAAGTCCGATCGGCGAAAGTCCGGTTGCTGAATACGGCTCTTCGCTCGGTCTTTTCGGCGCGATGTTCGCAGCAATGCTAGGCGCATTCTGGGCTTATGACGGATGGAACAATATAGGATATCTCGGAGGAGAAGTAAAAAATCCCAAACGAAATATTCCGCTGGCTTTATTCACCGGAGTCGGAATTGTCATGGCGATTTATTTATTGGTTAACTTCGCTTATCTGTATGTAATGCCGGTAAGTGAAATGATGGAAATTGCAAGTAAAGAAAATACAATCATTGCAGTCGAAGTGCTCAGAAAATTTCTCGGCAACGGCGGTGCGTTTTTCATTTCTATCCTGATTATGGTTTCAACATTCGGTACAACTAACGGTACGATACTTGCTTCATCAAGAATCTATTTTGCAATGGCTAAGGACAAACTATTTTTTAAATCAGCAGCAAACATTCATCCGAAATTCAAAACTCCTTACACCTCACTTTTAATGCAGGGAATTTGGGCATGCCTCCTCGTGCTGTCGGGAACATTCGATCAATTAACAGATATGTTAATTTTTGCTTCGTTTATATTTTACGGAGCAGGAGCATTCGGTGTATTTGTTCTAAGAAAGAAAATGAAAGATGCTCACCGACCTTACAAAGCAATCGGATATCCGTTCATACCTCTTATATTTGTTTTGTTCTGCCTTACTTTAGTAGTAGTTACGATAATAAATAATCCGCGTGATGCCGGAATCGGGCTTGTGCTGGTGCTTAGCGGGATTCCGTTTTATGTGTTTTGGAACAGGAAGAAGTAAACTTTGTGTAAAAATTAAAAAATAATTCAAGATAGTTTTAAATTATGCAACCAACTCTTTATTTAGATACTTCAACAATAAATTTTCTTTTCGCAAATGATTCACCTGAAAAGAAAGAAATAACAATTGATTTAATTGTAAAAAAAAATCAATATAGTATTTTGGAATAAAAAAGAGTTATGGGAAAATTAACTTTAGGAAGTGAATTCATAGATAAATATTTTGAACTCTTGAAAAATATTGATACAGAGTCTAAGAAGAGACTTATAGTCAAGCTTACTGAGTCTATAAATGTCGAACAATCAGATAAAACAGATTTGAAATCTTTATATAGTGCCTGGATTGATGAAAGAGATGCTGAAGAAATCATGAAATAGAATTTACCTTGCTTTATCTTAAGGACTCATATCTTACTTCAAAATTTCATCCCTTCCTTTCAGCATTTCCAGCTCATCGTTAAACATGTCTTCGGTGTCATAGTTAAGAAATGTTTTCAGAACTTCCATGAGATTTCCTGCGGAGAGAACTCTCGGCATAAGCACATAATGAGCTCCGTTTTCGTAAAGCTCGATTGCAAGTTTGGGACTTTCAGCAGTAACTATTACTCTTGCATGCGGAGCAATGTTTTTTATTATGTTAAGAAGTTTAAGGTTGCTGGTATTCACCAGTATAGAATCGGGAATTGTGGAAATTATAATTCTGGCTTGTTCAATTCCGGAATTAAGAAGAGTATCGGTATGGCTTATGTCTCCGTAATATGCCCTGATACCTTTACCTGTAAGCTTTTTATGCACTTCGGGATTAAAATCAATTACCATAACCTTGTCAAGAATACGAACTCCGTCTTCATTAGCATTGTCATACGATTCCATTTCATTTATGAGTGAACTTGCGGTTGTAAAAAAACCAAGTATGGCAATATCTCTTTTTTCTGAGTCAACGACCTGATTCATTTCACCTCCGATATCTTTAAATCCGATTTTCGACACTAATCTGCTTAAGAATCTCTGAATGGGATCACTGAATTTGATCATGTAAGTTGATGTCACTGACGTGATTACAAATATAAAAATAATTATGGTCAAAATGTCAGTCGTGATATGTCCGGCTGCAAGTCCAATTGCAGCAATGACAAGAGAGAATTCGCTGATTTGTGAAAGGTTGATGGACGTTAACAGGCTTACCCGGTTCCCGTTTTTCATTGCATAAAGAACAGGGTACACGGATAGAAATCTTGACGCTATCAGAAACAGAGCCGCCGCTGCAGAGAATATTAAAACACCGGGGCTTGATGCGGGATTTGTAATCTGCATTCCAAGAGCAACAAAAAACAAAGTAATGAAGAAATCCCTTATGTAAGTTACCTTTGATATTACATCCTGATTGTAAGGGAAAGTTGATATCGCAACTCCGGCAATAAGCGCACCCATTTCCAGCGATAATCCGAATATATCTGCAAGTCCGCATATAAAGAAACACCATCCGAGAGATGTGATCAGCACAATCTCGGGAGTTTTTGCAACAGCTCTGTACAGCCGGGGCAAAACATATTTACTAAGTAAAAGACTTATTATAACAATCGTAAGTCCTTTAACAAACGACATCAAAATTAAAATAACATCCGGGCTTCCCAGATTTGCCTGAATGCTTAGAACAATGATCGCCCAGATATCCTGGAAGACAAGGATTCCGAGTGTCAGACGCCCCGCAAGTGTATCAAGCTCAAGCTTACCGTACAAAAGCTTTACGGCTATGGCAGTACTGCTTAAACTGCAGCATACCGCGAGATACAAAAGGTTATAATTTCCGCCTCCTAATGTAAAACCCAGCAGGGAGAAAAATCCAAGACCCAGTAGGACGCAGATTATAAACTGAAGTGTACCTGACAAAAACAAAGATTTGCCGACAGCTTTTAATTTCCTGACGTCAATCTCGAGACCAATCATGAACAAAAGGAGTATCAGACCAATGTGCGATATGGTTTCAATGTCATGCTCATTCCGGATGAATCCGAATCCGATTTTGGGTCCGATAATAATTCCTGCCATAATATATGCAAGCAAAAGCGGCTGCTTTAAAAAATGAGCAGCGAACGCCATTACAGTTGCAGCTATTATTGCAATACCTATACTGGAAAGAAGTGTTACCGAAATTCTTCCTTCATCAGATGCTGACAAATCCGGACAAAACACAAACAGGAAAAATATTCCGAACAGAAAAATGTAGTATTTTTTTATAAGCTTATTCAACATTTACTTTCAGGTTGAAATTATAGTGCATTTCTTTATGATATTTTTGACAACGATAATTTATTCACCGCACAAATTACTAAAATCTGCTTTTGAAATAAACTCGAATGGTAACTATTCCCGCAACTTGTTAATTCGAGTTAACCGCTTGGTATAAACCTGTCAGGTTTTTTAGTTTAATTTTCAATTTGAATCTGCGCTTATAAAACCTGACAGGTTTAAAGGGATTGGATAGGAATGGACGTTTTGGACGGATATGTATTTCAAGACATATTCAATTACCGGAACCTATTGTTAAATAGAAAACATTATTGTATTTTGAATCAAATAAAAAATGCTAATTGAAACATCTTTTAACAAATCAGAATTGTTATTCACAAAGGATACAAATTTTTTAGAAATCATACATTTTAAGTTCTTACATGAGCTCCTTCAAAAATAATCTTCTTCCTCAGCTGTTCATAATTTACACACGATACCTCATCGGCGGAGCATTTGTTTTTGCTGCCATTGTAAAGATCAAAGGTCAGAGATTTACTACATACGATGGAACAGAAACTCCTCTTAATTCACCTTTCCATTTATTTGAAACTCTCTATCAGTCAGGACTTTACTGGAAATTTCTTGGAGTTGGTCAGGTCGTTGCAGGATTTTTGTTAATGACGCAAAGATATGCAAAACTCGGAGCGCTGATGTTCCTTCCGATAATTGCAAACGTATTTGTCATTACTGTTTCATATGATTTCAAAGGAACACCTTTCATTACAGGATTAATGTTACTTGCGAATATTATCCTGGTTCTTTGGGACTGGGATGAAATAAAAATCCTGTTCAATCTGACTCCGGTAATGGAAAATAAAAACACATGGATAAATGACAAAGTCTGGGAGATCACAGGACTTGTGTTGTTCTTATTTGATGCATGTTACAGATTTTTTGCGGTTGGTTATAATATTTTTCTTTGGTTCGGGATATGTGTTTTGATCGGACTGGCGGGTTTGGTCATCGGGTTACGGAGAAGGAAAATTTATAATGTAATTGTGAATCGTCAGCAGAAACAAAATCCATCCGATGTTAGATTAAATCAGGAGTAAATTAATGTTCGGGTTATACTTTATTACTTTTTTTGTATCGGGAGGGATTAAGGATAGAATTTTCAATATCTGAAAGTTTACTTTTCAAAGACCGCAATTCTGCAAGTATTTCCAGTTTATCACTTTCAATATCTTTTTCAAGTTCATCCATAAGAATTTTTCTGTCCTCGGTTTGAATAGCTTCAAGTCCGCTTACTATCACGGCAATGATCAGATTCAACACAACAACAGATGTGATCAGAATAAAAGAAATAAAATAAATGTAAGCATACGGAAACACGCTCATAACCGGTTTTGCTACTCCGTTAACCCAGTCTTCGAGTGTCATAAGCTGGAATAAAGTGAACATTGAAGTTGTAAGTGTCCCGAACAATTCCGGAAAGGATTCTCCGAAAAGCTTTGTCCCCATCACGCTATAGAGATAATAAAATATCATGATTAACATGAAAATCCATCCAAGGTCCGGGAGAGATTTAAATAATGAATTTACAATGAACTTTAATCTAGGCGCTATCTTGAGTAATCTTAAAATTCTTAATACCCTGAGTGCGCGCAAAACGGACAAAGAACCTGTTGCAGGAATTAATGATATCAGCACAATCGAAAAATCAAATATGTTCCAGCCATTTTTAAAGAATTTCAGACCATTAGCATAAAGCTTTAGCGTGATCTCAATTGCAAATACTATTATAACGAAATTATCAAATATCTGAAGATATTCGCCAAAATAAGATCTTATGCTTGAAGAAGTTTCAAGTCCTAGTGTAATAGCATTGATGAAAATAATGCCGGTAATGAAAGACTGTACCTTATTTCCGTCAAGGATTTTTGCCAGTTTTTTTCTGTGTTCCATCTACTATTGTTTCTTTATTTTTTGAAATGATGCATATATAGAAATAAAAATAACTAAAGTAATGAATGCAAGAGAGATTCCAATCGGGATTTTGAAAATATCTATCAACATCATTTTTATCCCGACGAATACCAAAATTACAGATAAACCGGCTTTAAGATAATAAAATTTGTGCATAATACCGGAGAGTGCAAAATACAATGATCGCAACCCGAGAATCGCAAATGCATTTGAGGTGAATACAATGAATGTGTCCTGTGTAATTGCAAAAATTGCCGGTATTGAATCAACAGCAAAAATCAGATCGGTTGTTTCCACTAATAATAAAACTATAAAAAGCGGGGTTGCAATCAGTTTCCCTTTTTCTTTTATAAAAAATTTTTCCCCTGTATAATCGGTTGAAACTTTGAAAAATTTCTTAAACAGTATTACTAAAGGATTTTTATCCGGATGAATAGACTGCTGATTTTGAAAATACATTTTCACCCCTGTAATTACCAGGAACGCTCCGAATATATAAATGATCCATGAAAATTCTTTAATTAAAGTACTTCCTAATGCAATAAGTATTGCTCGCATTATCAATGCTCCTATTACTCCCCAAAAGAGAACTCTATGCTGATATTCGCGAGGAACACCAAAGTAGGAAAATATTAATGCTATAACAAAAATATTATCTATGCTTAAAGATTTTTCTATTAAATATCCGGTCAGAAACTCCATACCTTTAATGTTTCCGGCAAAATAGAAAATACCAAGGTTGAAGATTAAAGCCAAACCTATCCAAACGCTGCTCCAGATTATCGATTCTTTAAATTCAACTATATGTGAATGCCTATGAAATACCCCAAGATCTAAAGCGAGCATAGTAATTAAGAAAAGAGAGAATCCAATCCAGATCCAGTAATCAAATACCATAAATTTTTTTAGTTTATAATACCATTACAAATAGAAAAAACAATTAAATTAGTTCCCTCAATTGTATTTAAAAATCTAAGGAGTTAAGATTAAAATAATATAAGAACTATACTTGCTGATTCACACTGATTCAGATTAATTTTAGCTCAGTTAAATTCCAGCATCGGACTGCCAAGTATTTCCTGATACATTTTGAGGATTTGAGCAGTCACGAGCAGCAAATTCCCAAATCTCAAAATTGTAATTAAAAATAGATTTAACTAATTTACTTCAGATTAAAATTGAGGAGAATAGGTCATGACACGAAGTGAAGCGGAAGTTATTTTGAAGAAGAGATTTGGTTTAGAGAAATTTTATGATAAGCAATGGGAAGCGATTGAAAGAATATTCAAAGGTGAGAGAGTTCTGCTGATTGAAAAAACAGGATTCGGAAAATCACTTTGCTTTCAGTTCCCTGCAACAATATTCGACGGAACAACAGTAATATTTTCCCCGCTTATAGCTCTTATGAGAGATCAGGTGAAAAAGCTGAACAGTTTAAACATATCCGCAAAATGCATCAACAGCGAGCAGTCGCCTGAAGAGAATTCAAAAATCATAGATGAAGCAAAATCCGGAAAGCTGAAAATTCTTTACATTGCTCCCGAACGACAGGATAATGAAGAATGGATGGAAGCTGTCAGACACATGAATTTATCAATGGTTGTTGTAGATGAAGCACATTGCATTTCTGTCTGGGGTCATGATTTCAGACCGGCTTTCAGAAGGATAATTAATCTTGTAAAGTTACTTCCCAAGGGACTTCCGGTTTTGGCGACAACTGCTACGGCAACTAAGAAAGTTGAGAAGGATATTGAAAATCAAATCGGAGACAATGTAACTGTAATCAGAGGAAATTTATTGAGAGAGAATTTTCAGCTTTATGCAATTAAGGTAAATACGGAAGATGAGAAACTGATCTGGCTTGGAAAGAACATTGAGATACTTTCAGATAAATTAAACGGAATAGGAATAATTTATACCGGAACAAGGGCTGATACTGAAATTTACTCAAAGTGGTTTGAGTATTTGAACATTTCGTCAGTGCATTACAATGCGGGCTTGAATAGTGAATCAAGAATCGAAATCGAGAACGGTCTTATGAATAATAAATGGAAGTGTATCATTTCAACCAATGCGCTGGGAATGGGAATTGACAAATCTGATATTCGATTTATAATTCATACTCAGATTCCTCTGTCACCAGTGCATTATTATCAGGAAATTGGGAGAGCAGGAAGAGACAATAAATTGTCATTACTGCTTTTGTTTTATAAACCTGAAGACAGAAGATTGCCTGAGTCTTTCATAGAAGGCGGACGTCCTGCTGTTTCGAAATATTATAAATTTATTGATGCCGTAAAAAATGAGCTTCTCGGTGAAAGAGAATTGATAAAGCAAACAAACCTTAAACAAACACAGGTCAGGGTTATAAAAGCTGATCTGATGGAACAGGGAATTATCAGGGAAGTTATTATTAACAGCAGAAAAAAATTTGAGTATATAACAGGTGCGCCGGAACTGAATGCGAAAGCTTTTGAAGAACTCAGGGAATTAAAGATGAATGACTTGAACAGCATGATTGAGTATGTTGAAACAAGCGAGTCGAGAATGAAATACCTTTGTGACTTTCTCGGTGACAAATCGGATCAGGATTATCATAACTGTGATAACACGGGGCTGAAGAAACTCAAAGTAATCGTGACACCTGAATGGGAACAGAAACTAAAAAATTTCAGGGAAGGATATTTTCCGGAGCTTGACGTTTATGCAAAAGGAAGCAGTCTTCAGAACGGAGTTGCTTCATCTTTCTATGGATTTTCAAACACGGGTGATATCCTTCACAAATGTAAGTATGAGACTAAAGAAGACTTTCCGGACTTTCTCGTACAGCAAACCATGAAAGCATTTGAGAAAAAATTAAGCGGTGAAAAATTTGATTTGATGGTTTATGTTCCTCCAACTCTTTCCGGAGATCTGTTAAAAAATTTTGCAGTAAAAATTTCGGGAATGTTAAACATACCAATTTCACACGAATTGAAAAAAAGCAGAGTTACAAAACCACAGAAGCTTTTTGAAAGCAGCTATATGAAAAAAGAAAATGTATCGGGGGCATTTGTTTATACAAAACCGAATGAACTGTTGGGAAAAATCATTCTTCTTATTGATGACATTTATGACAGCGGGGCAACAGTAAAGGAGATTGGAAAGTATCTGACAAAATGCAGAGCTGCAAAAATATTCCCAATAGTAATTGCAAAGACAATCGGAGGAGACCAGTTATGATAAAGGACGCGGCATACTGGATCGCATTCGCTCATTTGCCGAGATGGAGGTATTCGCGTTTAAATGAATTATTAAATAAAATTTATACAAGGAATAAATCAACTCTTGAAGATTTTTTTTCATTATCAGAAAAAGAGCGGACAGAAAAATTTGAGCTTAGTGAAAAAGAAGCTGAAGATATCATTAAATCAAAAAAGGAATTACCTAATCATGCATTCCTTGCCGAGAATTTGTCCAGTCAGGGATTTGAATTAATAACTGTCTTATCTCCGGATTATTCTCAAACACTTATAAGAAATTATAAACAAGGATATTCACCTGTTTTGTTTTATATAAAAGGAAACAAAAAAATATTAAAGGAAAAATCCGTTGCTATAGTAGGTGCAAGGGATGCAAAAGAAATTTCATTAAAATTCACGGATAACATAGCTAAAAAAGCCAGCAAAGAGTTTAAGGTTGTTGTAAGCGGATTTGCAAAGGGAGTTGATAAGCAGGCGCTGGATTCGGCGATTAAATATAAAGGTCAGAGTATAATTGTTCTACCGCAGGGAGTACTGACCTTTGGTTCGGGTTATAAAGAATATTACAAACCAATCGTTGAAGGAAATGTTTTGGTTCTTAGCGCATATCATCCGAAGACTCCATGGAGAGCAGAGCTTGCGATGGCAAGGAATGCTTTGATTTACGGACTAGCGGATGAGATATATGTTGCGGAATCGGGAGAAACCGGCGGAACATGGTCAGGTGTAATTGACGGTCTTAGAAGAGGAAGAAAAATTTTTGTGCGGCAGCCGGAAGTTTCCGAAAAAAATGCTAATGGTATTTTGATAGGGAAAGGCGCAGTGGCTGTTGATATTAAGGGCAATGAAATAGAGCCTGTTTATGAAAAACAAGATTTCGCAGGAGAACAACCGGTAATAAAAGACTCCTTATTGAGTTTAGATGAAAGTATAAAATTTCATTTGAACAGAAACTCACTCAGCGCAAAGGAGTTGAAGGAAAAATTAAATATTGACTGGACAACGAATAAATTGTCCGGTTATTTGAAGAGACTTCCATTTATAAAATATCACAAAGGCAAAAAATCCATCCGGTTTGTCGTTAATGAGCAATGGTCGATGTTTTAAACGTGAATCGTGAATCGTCAATCGTCAATCGTGAATCGTCAATCGTGAATCGTCAATAGTCACAGTCAATTGATATCAATCTAAAATCAAAAATCCAACATCTAAAATCGACTAAATTCCAAATCCAAAATCCAAAATTCCAAATATAGGTAATCTTCCCTACACACAATTAAGCTAAACTTCCTATTCTATCTTTCCGTTTTCATTCTCATTTTTGTAAAGAACTTATTTAACAAATTAAATTAAGCGGAGGAACAAATATGAAGATTTATTTTAAAGTTTACATTTGTGATATAGTTTTTTAATGAAATTTATATTTCCGCTCAGGAATAAAAAAAGGAGAATTTATTATAATGAGGTTTTACTCTTCAGGGTTTACTTAAGCGTGTGATGCTGGATTCAATATTTGTTTCTCAATATTAACAAAAATAAATTTGATAACTTTAAACTAAGGAATAATAAGAATGAAAACACTAAATTTATATTTTAAAAATTTACATCTATTTTTTTCCACACTTTCAATTTTTATTCTTCTGTCATTTCCAAATTACTCGTTCGACCAGACAATTTTGTACGGAGATTCTCTCACGCTTGGAGATGGCGTTGTCCGTACGTTCGTTCGTGTAAATGCCCTTGGCCGCAGAGAACAAATTGGAGTTTCCATGACAGACGGCGTTATGAACAATTTAGACACTATTTTACAGAGTTTCGATCTTGCTTTGCCAACACCGGTAGCGACAGATGATACAACTTTCAATCACGTATTCTTCATTTGGAATCCTCGGGGACATCTTCCTCCGGGAATTAATGAGGTTCCGCACTTTGATTTTCATTTCTCAACGGTAAGTGTAGCCGAGTGTCAAGCAGCAATTCCCGGAATTGATCCTGTGTATTACCCTAGCGAGTTTACACCGAGGGATTATCGTAGAGATAATTTCCCTCCCGGTGTAGTTGCAAACCGGGGTCTTCATTGGTCTGATACTCTAGATCCGCATACCAATCAAACTTTTAAAACTTCATTTACAATTACCACTTATAGAGGAAAAAGGTTTCACTGGGTGCCACAGATTACAAGAGCTTTTCTATTAACGAATCCTGATACATTAATATCAATCAAACAGGCGAAGCTCTATCGCCAAGCCGGTGATTACCCTCTTAATTACAGCATTACACATGATCCGGTCAATCATACTTATAATGTAGTTTTGAGGACTTTTGTCCATAGCGAAGGAGTGACAACAAATCCATTTATTGGAATCAGCAATGGTATGGTAAACGGAATTTCAGAACCGCTTGGTTGTGGAAGCATAATCACTGGAGGAGATGCTGTTTCCGTAGATTTTGACATAACGGCTTCAGATTGGGATATTGGAGATTCAGTAACACTTACTGCATCTTTTTCTCCACCTACGGGAGGATTTTCATTTATTCCTTCACTTCCTGTGAAAGGTTATCCGGCAAAAACACATTTACATTTTGTGAGTAATGGAGAATATTTTGGAACATTAAACATACTTGCCACAGACCTCGCCGGAAACACAACTTCGTGCAACATACGATTTGATTTCCCGCTGCCGGTGGAACTTACATCTTTTGGTTGTACAATTCACGAAAATGATGTAACACTGAACTGGATGACTGCATCCGAAAGAAATAACTCGGGATTTGACATCGAAAGGCGAGACGCGAGAGGCGAGACACAAGACGTGTGGTCAAAGGTAGGATTTGTTGAAGGCAACGGAACGTCGACAACTTCTCATAATTACTCATACAATGACAAAGGCCTGAATTCTGGAAAATATAATTACAGGCTTAAGCAAATAGACTTCAACGGAAATTTTGAGTATTTCAATTTAAGTAATGAAGTTGTAGTCGGTATTCCCGGTAAGTTTGAATTACAACAGAATTATCCGAATCCGTTCAATCCGAACACAGTTATCAGTTATCAGTTAGCAGTTAACAGTTTTGCATCACTTAAAATTTATGATGTATTAGGAAATGAAGTGTCAACACTTGTAAATGAAAAGCAGGATGCAGGATACTATGCAGTTGATTTTATCGGAAGCAATCTTGCAAGCGGAGTTTATTTTTATAAATTGGCTGTAGATGGTAAAATTATTGATACTAAGCGAATGATACTTTTGAAGTGATTAGCAGTTTCACAAATCCGATTTCTCCACTCCCCTTTTGCCTTTCAAAGGGGAGGGGACGGGGGTGGGTTGCTTCAGGAGTGTTTCAGAATTACCAAAAAAAATTTATAAACTAAACATAAGGAAAATTAAAAATGAAAAAACTAAATCTATATATTATATTTCTTATTTCTTTATTTTTTATTTCTACAAGAAGTATTTACTCCCAATGGACAATTGCAGGTAACTTAACCGGACTTTTTGGAAGAGCAACATGCTCAGTTGTAGATGGAAATACGGTATTTGTTACGGGCGGTGGAACAGATATAAATGTTACTTATAAAACAACAAACGGCGGAACCAACTGGATTCAATTAAATACCAATACATTCAGACCATTCTGGGCTATCTGCGCTAAAGATGCCAATACTGTTTTTGCAGGGGATGATGCACGCAGTGGTGCAGGAAAATTCTATAAGACTACAAATGGCGGAATAAACTGGACAATTATTGACTCTATCCCCGGATTAGTTTCCGGACTTCCGGGCTTTAGAGGAATTAGATTTGCTAACTTAATACCTTCTTTTGGAATAGCATATTGTGAAGGAAATAATGGAGAATTTTATGTTTATAAAACAAGAGACGGAGGAAATACGTGGACGAAGACCTTGTTACCGGGATTCTCGGGATACAGCGTTACTGTAGGTTTAAATGTAATTGACAGTTTATTTTATGCTTTTGGGGCATTGGGGAATCCACCTTCAATAATAATTACTACCGATGGAGGAGTAACCTGGAATTTAAGAGATGTAAATCTTCCATCAGCTAATCTTGGTCTTACAAGAGGTCTTGCCTTTAAAGACAAATTAACGGGTATAGCAGGATCAAGTTCATTACCAATTATTTCAAGAACAACTGACGGTGGGTTGAGTTGGGTGAGTATGGATGCAGGAATTAATATAGCCGGTACAACCGGTCCTATAATGAGATGGATAGAGGGAACAGATATATGTTATTCTAGCGCAACCAATGCTATTGATGGAGGAGTATTAAAAAGCACTAATGGGGGATTAAACTGGACTCAAATGACAACATCAGGATATGGGATACTTTATATGGATACAAAAAGAATTGGTTCAAATATTTATGGATATGCAAACTCATGTTTAAATTTTGGTATTGTTGGAGATAGTCTGGTATTGAAAATCACGGATGTCATAACTGAAATAAATCAGATTAGTGAACTTGTTCCTGATGGATATAGTCTTTCGCAGAATTATCCGAATCCGTTCAATCCAACTACAAATTTGGAATTTGGGATTTCGAAATTGGGATTTGTTTCATTGAAGATTTATAATATGCTTGGTAAAGAAGTAGCTACTTTAGTTAACGCTAATCTAAATGCCGGAGGTTTGTCCCGTCCTAAAAAAAGTTGACAAAAAAAATAGCAAGACAAAATACTTGAAG
>CAYNTN010000016.1:0-50640 GCA_964399995.1 uncultured Ignavibacteriaceae bacterium | reverse complement strand
AAGGACAGTTTGATTCACTCTATTATATACTGGACATAAATTTCATAAATGAAAACACAGGTTTTGTACTTGGATTTTTTCAGCTTGAATCCAAGATATGGAAGACTACAAATGGCGGAGTAAACTGGATTACACAGACAACAGCAGGTGCAAATTATTTAAACAATTTATATTTTCTTGATGAGAATAACGGCTTTGGCTCCGGCGGTTCATTCGGTGGTGAAATAATTAAAACAACAAACGGAGGCTCAACTTGGCAGCTGGTTTATAATGACAATTATGCGATTCACAGCATGGCATTTCTTACTGCATCTACAGGATTTATAGGCTGTGAACAGGGAAGGGTCTATAAAACGACAGACGGCGGATATACATGGAATTTTGCATGGTCTGATGGCGGGATAGATATTACTTCTTTAAATTTTGTAGATGCAAATACGGGTTTCGGATTTGGTATAGGATCTGTCTATGTAAAAACCACTGACGGCGGAAATAACTGGTACGAGAGCATGCCGGTAGGAAGCAGCATGAGCAGCCAGTATCTGACTTCTGTTGTTACACCTAACGGGACAATTCATGCTGCAGGCACATATGGTGCAATGATCAGGTCTACAGACGGAGGAAATACTTTTATTTTCGAACCGTCCATTACTGATGGCTATGTTTCAGACATTAAATTTATTAATGAAACTACAGGCTATGCGGTCACCGGTTTTAGTCAGGGAGACATTCTTAAAACAACAGATGCAGGAGAATCATGGGTGTCACAGATAAATTCATACACGCTTTCAATTTATGGAATATCATTTACCAGCGATGAAACCGGTTATCTTGCCGGAAGTCTTACAATATATAAAACCATTAACGGCGGTACAAACTGGCTGAAAATATATAACAGCACTACCAATGAGATTTTTACTGATGTATTTTTCACAAATGAAAATACGGGATATGTAGCCGGAACCTATGGCAAATTATTGAAAACTACTAACGCGGGAACATACTGGACACCATCTACCATCCCCAATCCGGGTACAATTTTAAGTTCAATTTATTTTGTAAATGAATCAACCGGTTATGCCGTCGGTGATAATAATGCAGCAGTGAAAACTACAAATGCCGGTGTAAACTGGAGTTTAATGTCTGTAGCTTCGCCTTTCATAAATCTCAGTGAAGTATACTTTAAGGATGAAGTAACAGGATATATTTCTGCTGCGAACGGAATTTATAAGACTACAAACAGTGGTGGTTCATGGCTGAAACTTCCTACTCCTGCAGGAGGATATTCAAAAGTTCAGTTCAGGGGAAATTTCGGTTATGCAATTACACGTGACGGAATGATAATTAAATCAACGGATGACGGTGTAAGCTGGATCGTTCAGCCTACAATTACCGATAACGGTTTATCTGCTCTTTATTTCAATTCTGATAATCAGGTATATGCAGGCGGATTGTTAGGTACTTTAATCAAAACAATTCCAACCGAGCTGAGAAATTTTACTTCAATAAATTTAACCGTATTCATTGAAGGATTATATAACCCATCATTGAATACACAGGTTAGTGATACAATAAAAGTCTATCTCAGAAATTCATCTTCACCGTATGCACTTGTCGATTCTTCTTCCGCTGTAATGCAGACAAACGGGAATTCGGTTTTGAACTTCACCGGTGTACCTGCCGGACAATACTATATAGTAGTTAAACACAGAAACAGCATAGAGACATGGAGCAAAGCCGGAGGTGAAAACATAACTCCCGGAGTTACTTTAAATTATGACATGTCTGATCAGGTGACGAAAGCCTTTGGAAATAATATTAAGCAAGTTGATACAGCACCTGTAAGATTTGCAAACTACAGCGGAGATGTCAATCAGGATGGTAATGCAGATCTTACGGACTTAGTAGCCATTCACAATGGTGCGATAAATTTTATTACAGGATATAACCTGACTGATATAAACGGAGATAATGTAACTGATTTAACTGATTTGATAATTACAAATAATAATGCAGTAAATTTTGTGAGCAAAGTAATACCATAGAAATTCATTAAAGTAATAAATTTATTAGGATAAGTAAAAATTAAAATGAAAAGAATTAAACTATTACTGGCAGCCATATATCTTGGAATGTCAGCAGTTTCATATTCACAGCTTGCAGACAGCTGGGAATGGCAAAATCCACTTCCTCAGGGAAATACTATTTATGACATTAAGTTTATAAATGATAATACCGGGTTCGCTGCAGGAAGATTCGGCACTTTCCTAGTTACACAGGACGGCGGGGTCAACTGGGAAATTAAAAATATTCAAACAGAAAAAAGTCTGACAAGCATTCATTTCTTTGATGCTAATACAGGCTATGTAAGTGGTGTATCAGGTTTTTTTGCTAAGACAACGGACGGAGGAAACTCATGGAGTAATATCACTTTTCCAACTACAGACTGGATAAAGAAAATTCTTTTCTTTGATGAAAATACCGGTTATGCCATTAGTTCATTTTCTCTTGCCAGTCATATTTACAAAACTACCGACGGAGGATTGAACTGGGAAAATCAATTTAACGGCGGAGCAACTTTTCTGAATGATATTTATTTTACTGATGCGAATACCGGCTACTCGGTTGGAGGCAGTATATTCAGCACGGTTATCAAAACTACAAACGGAGGTGATGACTGGATTATAAAGGAAGAGGGAAGTTTTTACGAGCTCTATTCAGTATATTTTATAAACAGTACAACTGGTTTCGCCACCGGAGATAATGGTACCGTCTTGAAAACTGTAAACAGCGGAGAAAACTGGACTCAGGTAGGATCTTCCACTTCAATGGAATTAAACACGATAGAGTTCATTAATGAAAATACAGGATACATCACAGGTTACGGAAGTAATTTATTAAAAACTATTAATTCCGGAAGTACATGGACAGTTTCCTTTTTTGAACCGGATGGATATTTCTTTAGATCTGACATTACACCTAACGGTACATTTCATATTGCAGGCGAGTATGGCTCTATGCTGAGAAGTACAAACTTCGGAGCAAACTGGATTTCTCAACCCAATATTACCAATGCTATATTATGGGATGTTAATTTTTTAGATGAAAATATTGGAATAGCAGTAGGCTCATGGGATGATCTGTCCAACATGTTCAGAACCTCAAACGGCGGTGATAGCTGGTCATCAGTAAATTCAGGGACGAGCTTATCTCTATTCTCTGTTGACTTCATTGATAATAATACGGGCTTTGCCTGCGGAACAGCCGGGACTTTACTTCAAACTACAAATGCAGGAGAAAACTGGCAGACAATTAACAGCGGTACAACGGGAATACTCCTTGGCATTCATTTCCCGACACCTAATACAGGATATATCGGAGTCTCAAACGGGCAAATAAGAAAGACAACTAATTCCGGTGTAAACTGGACCGTTGCCGGTTCGACAGGTAATTCGATATCTTCTATATATTTTACGGATGAACTGACAGGTTATGCAACCGGAAGTTCCTTTAACCAGGCATTTAAAACAACCAACGGCGGAAGTAACTGGACGCTGATGTCACACAGCCTGACAGGGGGTAATATCAGAAGCGTATTTTTTCTCAATGCTGACACAGGATACATGACAGCAACAGGCATTACGCGAACTACAAATGCAGGTCAGACATGGCAGGCATTGAATGTTCCGTCACAAATGTACAGAGATGTTAGATTTAAAGAAAACTTCGGATATGCAGTCGGAGCAAACGGTAAGATTATTAAATCAACTGATTACGGAGATAACTGGATAACGCAGCCGGCTGTGACACAAAACGAATTGTACTCAGTAGATTTTACAAGCGAGTTCAATGTTTATGCAGTTGGTATTGTCGGTACGATTATAAACACAATTCCAACTGAACTCAGACTTTCCACTTTTGTAAATCTTACTGTATTTATCGAAGGTATGTATAATCCCGATTTGAATACACAGGTCAGCGATACAATAAAAGTTTATCTGAGAAATGCAGCTTCCCCTTATGCGCTTGTTGATTCTTCTTCTGCTGTAATGCAGACAAACGGCAGCTCGGTTTTGAATTTCAACGGTGTACCTGCCGGACAATACTATATAGTAGTCAAACACAGAAACAGCATCGAGACATGGAGCAGAGCCGGAGGCGAGAGCATTTCTCCGGGAGCGACTTTGAATTATGACATGTCCGATCAGGTTACTAAAGCATTTGGAAATAATATAAAGCAGGTTGATACAGCACCGATAAGGTTTGCCAATTACAGCGGGGATGTGAATCAGGATGGTAATGCAGATCTCACTGATGTAGTAACTATATACAATGATGCCGGTAATTTCCTAACAGGATACAATTCAACCGATATAAACGGAGATAACATTACTGACTTAACTGATTTGGTAATTACAAATAATAATGCAGTAAATTTTGTAAGCAAAATTACACCTTAAGTATATTTATCGATAATCATTACAGATGATTTTTTTTCTAAAAGAGCAAAATTTAAATCAATTGAATAAATGAAATATATTAATCACAATTTTACTGAATATGATAAGCGTCGCTTCAGTTTCACATTCCCGGCTTCCTTTAAAGGTATATGATTTATCAGGAAAGGAAGTTGAGACTTTGGGTAATGATAATCTGAAACCGGTGGGGAGATATATTTTTAATGCATCTGGATTATCGAGCGGAGTTTATTTCTATACTCTTAGAACAAAGAATTTTAAAGATACTGACGAAGTAACCGGCATTTAAAATTTTTTAACATAAGCAAAAAGTTAACATTATGAAAAATGAAATTAAATATTCGATTGCAGTAATTTTGGTGATTCTTATTTTTTCTTCAATTGCCAATTCACAAATACCGCAGATTAATTCAATATCTGCCGGCACTCTTTCACGAAGCGGACTTTTGAGAATTTCTGGGTCCGGGTTTGGAGGCGGCGGAGGAGCAAGTAATGTCCTTATTGACGGATTCAGCGCTATCATATCACGATGGAATGACACTTTAATCAGTGCTTATATTCCTGAACAGTCGGGACCAGGACTGGTTGCATTAAAAGTAATTACTAACGGGGGATCAAGCGATACAACTTCTTTAACAGTTACACAACGTCAGTCAAACGGACGTGTCAAATGGGTATTCGAAGCCAATGTTGTTAACCTCTGGTTCAGACCGGCTATTGCACCTGACGGAACAATTTATGTTCATGGTTCAGAAGGATATGTGTACGCTTTATCTTCCGACGGCGGTCTTAAATGGATTCATAAAGTAAACTGGTATCCGTATGGAGCGCTGCATGTCGGCTCTGACGGTACTGTCTATGTGTGCAGTATTCAGAGGCTTACTGCAATCAATCCTGACGGAACCGAGCGCTGGCAATTTAATGATCCAAACGCACAGGGTATAAAATCGGGACCGATATCTGGTCCGGATGGTAACATTTATTTCGCTAACGATTTTGGACTTGGTGCTTGTTCGGTAACGCCAAACGGACAGCTTCGCTGGAACAATCCGGGTAATCCTGTGATCAGCTGGTATGGGGGATCCGGCTGCGAAACAGTTCTCGGTCCAAGTTTAAGCAACGGAGTAATTGATCAAATGTATGTTGTACCGAATCCGTTTCTCGAAACATACTCACTACAAGCGTTCTCGATATCAGATGGTTCGTTACGCTTCTCTGTTCCGATCGGCGGTCAGAGTTATCCGTTTGATCAGCATCAAACTCAGCCTGCGGTAGGACCTGACGGAACAATTTACGTTACGCATATGCGTGCAGTCGGTGGTATCGGATGGGTGCTTGAAGCATACAGTCCGGTTGACGGTCACAGTTTATGGTATTATCATGGGAATACCCTTAGCGGAATGAGTCCTCCGGATGTCGGACCAGACGGAATAGTATATTATGGTCAGGACGTTAGCCGTATTGTTGCTTTCAATCCTGTTTCACAAACTCCCAACTGGCAATACTCGGATGGAACTTTGTTGTATTATCCCACTGTCAGTCCTCAAAACAATATAGTAGTAACCGGAGGTGTCATGACATTCGGAGAAGTTGGTTTTGTTAAAGCAATCAGCACCTTTTCAGGTCAGCTTCTTTGGACAGTAACTCTTCCGGGAGCTACTTATCCCGAACCCCGTGTAGTTTCCGTACACCATCCGCGATTCACACCGGACGGAAGAACGGTATTTATAAGCACCACAATTCTCGGGGGAGGAGAAGCTGATCCAAGTGCATATTTATATGCAATTGATACGGAAGAGGACACCATTACAAGTGTAATCGAAAATTCAGAACCAAATTCTTTCGAACTGATAGGGAATTATCCTAACCCTTTCAATCCCATTACCAACATCAAATTTGAAGTTGGGAAATCAGGATTGATAACACTCAAAGTTTATGATATTACAGGAAAACTTATTGATATTCTATTAAATGAATTTAAGAACGCCGGTAGTTACACAGTCGGCTTCAATGGAAGTAATTTACCAAGCGGTGTATATTTTTACAGATTAACGGCAGAAGGATTTGTACAAACAAAGAAAATGATATTAACAAAATAATGTACTTTGATTCAGATTATTTTTCAAATTCTTCATGTTAATTTGAAAATTAAATTAAACTAATCACAATCATGAAAAAATCGAAAATATTTTACCATCTGAAAACTTTAATTACAATAATTCTTATGGCGAATGCTTCAGGTTTTGCTCAGACTCCGGAAAAATTATGGGAAGCATTTTTCGACGGAGCTCTTAACGGAAGGGATGAATCTAAAAATGTTATAACAGATCTTTCGGGTAAAGTGTACGTGACCGGTACAAGTTTTCATACTTTCGGCGGTGGTGATTTTACAACTGTAAAATATTCTGAAAACGGCTCTTTGGTATGGGCTGATCATTTCAGTAATACACAGGCTGCATATTTAAATTACGGAGTTCGTTTGGCTATGGACAAATGGCAGAATGTATATGCAATTGGCACGACGGCTCTAAATGACGGAGACCTTGCAGTTTGTAAATTCAACGGCGATGGAAGATTATGGGCAAGGAATTATGAACCGAATTTTTTCGGATCATTTGATGATTATGGAATTGATATAGATTTGGATTCGTCGGGTAATTTTTACGCTCTTGCCCGCGTCACCTCAACCAGCGGAAATTTATTTGACATGTATCTGATGAAATGCGACAGCGGCGGAAGTAAAATATGGGATGTTGATTATACGGGAGCAAGTGATGATGATTATCCTGTTGCTTTGGATGTTACACCCGGAGGAACAGCATATACCGTTTTGCAGTCATTTAATTTTTTTGGAACTCAAACAAAAGATATTACTACGATCCAGTATTTAGAAAACGGTGTTCAGAACTGGTTTTCCAATTACAACGGAGCAGGTGATGCAGTTGATTATCCGACCTCAATCAGCGTAGATGCTGCCGAAAATCAATACGTTTGCGGAACAGCTTTTACCGGGTCAAATAATGATATGGTTGTAATGGAGCAAAATATTTTCGGGACACGTCTATGGGTAGCAACTTACAGCGGAACAGCAAACCTGAATGATACTGCTGTTTCAGTAACCCGGCTTCCAAACGGAAATGCTGTTGTAACAGGCAATAGCATCGAAATTTTTAACAGCATACTTACAGATGCTATTATCACAATGTCAATTGACAATGGGACAATCTCGTGGATAAACAAATTCTACGGTACAGATGATTTAGGAGCATCTGTCACTGATATGATTACTGATGCATCCGGAAATATTTATGTATGCGGTTTTGAAAATCTATCCGGAGGAACAAAAAACGGATGTATTCTCAAGTATGACATAAATGGAAATTTACTCTGGAATGTTTCCTACGATGCAGGTTTGAATCTTGATGATAAATTTAATTCAATTACTTTAGATATGAACAATGATATTGTTGTGACCGGTCAGACATTTACTGCAGACGGAAATTCAAATTCTGTAACAGTCAAATACGGGAACAGTTCTACAAGCATTTCAAATAACGCAATACATGTGAAGGATTTTTCTCTGTATCAGAATTATCCGAATCCGTTTAATCCTGTTACCGTTATTCGCTATTCGTTGAATGAAAACCACCATACAACATTAAAGATCTATGATGATCTGGGCAGGGAAATAGCTTCACTTGTAAATGGAAAACAAAATACGGGATCCTACTCTGTGGAATGGGATGCATCAGGATATCCCAGCGGAATATATTATTACAGACTGCGAACAGAAAATTATTTTGAAACCAAGAGTATGATTCTTATAAAATAAAATAACCACTAACACTAAAATTATTTATCATGAAAAATTCAATATTATTTTTATCTGTATTTCTGATTACAATGCAAATTGGAAATGCGCAATTCCCGACATTAGATCCAAACTGGACCTACTTTCGTTCTGACAATACAGGCGTCGGCGGAGATTATCACGAAACAGTCCGTGGTGACCGCTTCGGGAATATCTGGACAGGAGGATATCTTCCTTTCTGGAGTCAGGGATCATTGGTTCGCTTTGACGGTACCACCTTTACAAACTGGGGCACATACTCAGACAATTATTTACCCGATGACCGTATCAGCAATATAGCGTTCGATCACAACGACAGGATATGGGTTGGAACACAAAACGGACTCGGGACTTCTCCGGACGGACTTAGCTGGCAGCATTACACATCATCAAACACGCCTTTGGAATATGACCTGATAAGAGGCATTGCAATAGAAGACGACAACGATGTTTGGGTGGTAACAGGTGAATGGGGACAGATACTTACCGGAGGTGTGGGATATTTTAACGGAACGTCATGGAATTTTTATACATCGTCCAATTCAAACCTTCCTACACAGCAGGTTTCGGACATTGCCATTGACAGGAACAACAACAAATGGATCACTTGTAACCTGGGATTAATAAAGTATGACGGATTAAACTGGATTCTTTACACATCTTCCAACAGCGGGCTTTCACCGGGTGCACCGCGTGAAGTAATGGTTGATTCTTTGAACAGAGTATGGGTGTGCAACGGACAAAATATTGATATTTTTGACGGAACTTCATGGAGTCATTTAAACAACACTATTTGGCCTGTGGCAAATTTCGATGCTACAAGCATGTATATCCGCGGTAATAAAATGATTTTTTCTGAAACAACCAACTCTTCAAGAGTAATGATGTATGACGGAGTTAACTGGTCATGGGAGTGGACAAATTATTTTTTAATGAGCAGTTACATTGATATTAATGGAAATTTCTGGATATCAGGAAGCGGTGTTGTAAGGAAATATGAGAGCGGACAATGGAAAAATTATACACGACACAGCACAGCCCTTGCGGAAAATTTTAACGAAGATATTTTTGTGGACAGTAAAAACCGGAAGTGGTTTGCTAACGGAAACGGTGGAATTCAGATAATGGATTGTCCCAACTGGGAGGTATATGGAATTCTTAATGAAGGTCTTTTTCCAAATCCTCAGTCACAAAGCTATGTAGGCAGTGCAATTACCGAGACTCCGGACGGTGATATATGGTTCACTTACGATGCTACTGACGGCTATGCAGTTCAAATTCCAAACGGTGAATATCAAAATTATGCTTCATGGGTAATCTGGGATAAGAATAATGCACATCCATGGTTCCAGGAACCTGAAGAGATTGAAGGTAACGACAGCGGTAAAGTCTTCTTCAGAACTTTCTGGGCTAATACATTTATGTACAATAAAAGGACTAACTCATGGACTCTCTGGGACCTGAGTAACGGATTAACAGGGCAGCCCTCCTGCATGAAAGCGAGATCCGGTGACAGAATGTATCTGGGACATTATGGAGGCATTGATGTTTATGACAGTGGTACCTGGACAGCAATTGATCTCATGGCCGTTGGAATCTCATATGTATATGATATTGAGTTTGATACTGAGGATAACATGTGGATAGGTTCGTGGGAAGGCTTATGGAAATTTGACGGAACCGCATGGACAAACTGGAATATTTCAAATTCAAACATAGCCGCTAATCCGGTATGGGCTGTAGAGATTGATAAAGTTAACAACATTATTTATGCGGGGGCTCACAATACTCAAACCTGGCCATACTACGGAGGTATTTCTTATTTTAACGGTACCGGGAATGTGTTCTCTACTTTTCTTGAAGGTTCATCACCAATTTCTCACAAACAGGTTGAGGATTTAGCGTTAGACACATTGGGAAACATCTGGATACTTACTCAAAGCGAAGGCGTCACAGTTCATAATCCGAATGGTGTTCTGGGATTCGAGTGTATAGACAAAAGACTTGAAACCGGACCGACGGGAATCGCCTCAAATACATCCATTGTAAATGACTATTTCGTAAGTCAGAATTATCCGAATCCGTTTAATCCGGTTACAAATTTGGAATTTGGGATTTCGGAAAGGGGATTTGTTTCTTTGAAAGTGTATAACTTAATTGGCAAAGAAATGGCAACATTGGTCAATGAAAATCTTAATCCCGGTACTTACAAATACAGATTTGACGGATCAAAGCTGACAAGCGGCGTTTATTTTTATACTTTGAAAGTGAACGGATTCAGCGAGACTAAGAGAATGATATTGATTAAGTAAAATACTGCCGGTTCAAAATGCTATGATCAAGTCAGAGCATTTTTTATATAGACTTTGGAAAATTAATTTAAAAAAACTAAAATGAAAAATCTTTACATCTACATAATTACGCTTTTAATTTCATCAACAGTTTCCGGACAATCTTCAGAATGGGTTTACATCAGACCTTCAAATACAGGCGTTGCAACCGAAGAACATTATTTCATTAACGGAGACCGTTTCGGTAATATATGGACTGGCGGCAGAAGCGCAATCGAACACGAAGGTAGCGTTGTCAGGTTTAATCACAGGGATACAATATTTACAAGCTGGAGTAATTTTGAAGGATTCATTCAGAGCGAATGGGTGTATGATGCAGAGATCGATATTCATGATGACCTTTGGGTTGCAACGGCGGACGGACTGAGTAAATATGACGGAGTAAACCGGGTCACTTACAACACATCAAACACACCTCTTCCTTCGGATAATATCAGAAGCGTTTCTTTTGATTTTCAGAATAATGTCTGGATAACATTTCAGGAAGTAAATTTTGCAATCGGCGGTATTGCGAAATTTGACGGCACTAACTGGACAGTTTATACTCCGGGTAATTCCAATCTTCCAAATCACGAGTGCTTTAACATTCTAATTGACTCACAAAATAATAAATGGATTCACAGCAAGTTCAGCGTTACAAAATTCGACGGTGTTAATTTTACAGATTTTAATTCTCAAAACTCAGGCATTACAGGTCCTGAAATATTTGACATAGCTTTAGATTCATTAAACCGAATGTGCGCAATGGTTCATAGTCCTTTTTACAGTGAGCTTTGTATTTTTGACGGGACAACATGGACTTACATGAATCCAAACAATACTCCTGCAATGAGCAATTATTCTTTATATGAAGTTTATATTAAAGGAAATAAAATAATAATGTCGGGAGGTTCATCTGCAAACGCAGTACTGATTTTTGACGGTGCAGTGTGGTCAACTTATTTCGGAGGCGATGCTATTTACGATGTTTATATTGACAAGGATAATAACTACTGGGCAGCAGGACTGACTACACTGAGCAGATTAATTGGAAACCAGTGGAATGACTACATGAGATACAGCGCAGGTTTATCCGAACATAATAATTATAATATTTTTGTTGATTCACAGGACCGCTTCTGGGCGGCAAACGGTAACGGCGGAATCCAGATATTCGATTGTCCTAAATGGGAAAGTTACGGACCGCTTAATCAGGGACTTTATCCTTCACCTCAAAACCTGTCAACTGTAGGTGCTGCTATTTGTGAAGACAGTTTCGGGAATATCTGGTTTGCATATGAATCCACGAATGGAACAGTAGTGAAAATCCCAAATGGTAATTATAAGAACTATGCAGCCTGGCAGACCTTTGATTTAAATAACTCTCCCGTCAGCTGGGTTGAAGAAAGTTTTGCCGATGGTTTCGGAAATGTATTTTTCTATTCGGACTACGGAATTCACATGTATAACAACAACACAAATACATGGACTACATGGGATGTGACAAACAGTCCGCTTCAGTATGACTCTTACGGATTCGGAACAGACCCGGCAGGCAAGGCTTACTTCGGAGGTTATCAGCAAATTTCAATTTACAACAACGGAGTTTGGGACAGCATTAACTTACCGGCTATAGGTGCGAATGTAACTGCTGTGAATGACATTGCATTCGATTCACAAAACAACATGTGGCTTGCAACCGATGAAGGCGTATGGAAATACAACGGAACAAGCTGGAACATGTGGGATGTAAATAATTCTGCAATTGTAGCCAATCACGTCACATCAATTGAAATCAGCAATAGCGGTCCGGTTTATGTAAGTTCTTTCAGTTTTCTTGGTAATGTAAACGGCGGTATATCAATTTACGACGGTGCTAACTGGAGTTCATTAACAATGGAAAATTCAGAACTGCCGGGCGAACAGATAGATGACATTGATCTGGATTCACGCGGTAATTTATGGATAAATACTTTTACACAGGGAGTTACTGTTTATCGTTACGGAGGTGTTTCAGGTTTTGAGTGTATAGACAGATCTCTGCAATCAGGACCGACAGGAATTTCTTCGATCAGTTCTATCGCAATAGATTATTCTCTGAGTCAGAATTATCCGAATCCGTTCAACCCGGTTACGAATTTGGAATTTGGGATTTCGAATTTGGGATTTGTTTCTTTGAAGGTTTATGACATGCTTGGTAAGGAAGTTGCGACAGTAGTAAATGAAAATTTAAATCCCGGGACATACAGATTTAGTTTTGATGCATCCGGATTATCAAGCGGTGTCTACTTCTATACGCTGAAGACAAACAGGTATAGTGAAACAAAACGTATGGTGCTTTTAAAATAAGGGCATTTGTTCTATGCTAAATGCTTAATAATTGAATTGTAATCATAAAATATGATAAGCATCCCGTAGGGATGAAATATTGGTAACAATGAAAATGCGAATACTAGATCATCCCGTAGTGATGAAATGTCGCAGTCAGGCCGTATCACATTAAATCCCTACGGGATTATGATCTTTTGGAATTAAATCCCTACCAATATATAATCCCTACAGGATTTGATTAAATATATCTTATATCTATAGAGTATTCAAAACTGATGAAAGAATTTTTAAGATTGACCAAAGGATAAATGTCCTAATAGTAAATAAAAGCAGCCGGAAAAAATTTAATTTATGATAATCAATATGAAAAATCTGATACTAGCTTTACTTTCTATGATGTTTGCTTTACAAATTGTCTATTCACAAAATCCGTCGCTTTCGTGGCGATATTACAATACAGGCAACACCGGAATTCAGGGCGACTATATTGAAGCCATTTGGATTGATCACGATGGTGATCCTTACATAGCAGGTTACACTCCCGGTTGGGAAGAAGGCGGGTTCGCAAAATTTATACAATCAGAAAACAAATGGATAAATTATTCTAATGTAGAATACCCTGTAATCGGAAATATTAATGATGTTGGTTCATCTCGAATAAGTGATATTGAAGAAGATGCTAACGGAATATTATGGATGGCTACCTGGCGGGGAATATTAAAATTCAATCCTGCTGTTGGAGGAAGCTCTTTACAATTCTGGGGCGCTGATAATTCTATTCATCCCGGAGGAAGGACGATTGATTTAGAAATAGCGCCGGATGGATCAATATGGGCTGCGGTTCTTTCCGTGACCTGGGGAGACGGCGGTCTTGTTCATTTCAACCCGGCTACAAACCAATGGCGTTATTGGTACTATGGTTCTACTGCTAATAATTGGCCTGCATTAATTGGATTCTGTGAAAATGTTTCCATTCAGGAAAAACCAACCGGCGGTTATGTTGTATGGATTGATGGTGCTGGATGGAATACAATGATAACTTTTGACAGTCAAACTCAGTTGTTTACTCTTCTCCCACAGAATCAGGAGCCGGGTGAAATTGTGTCATTACCCGGAAACGAATGTACAGACGATGCAAATAATCTTTGGGCATTCAGATATACTAACTCGGGAAATTTTTATTCACTCGATTACAGGACTCCTGCCGGAAACTGGATCACACCGCAACAGCCACCGGCAAATACTGAAAATGATATCTGGGCTTTCAAAGCTTATGGAAACGGCAAAGCACTTTTAATTGACGGCAGCAGTAATGTTATGCAATTCAACGGGACCGCGTGGCAGAATCTTGGAATATGGCGAGACGGTGGCTTTTCTTATGGTGTTGATATAGATGCAGGCGGAAATGTTTGGGCTACCGGAATCGGAGGTGCAGCTAAGCGCAATGCTCAAACCGGAAACTGGCAGAGATACCGAATTACAAACTCATCTCAATTTACATACTGGGTGGAAGATATTACTATAGATAACAGTGGAAATGTTTATATGGCAGGAAATGCCGGGACAGGAGTAGGCGGTTTTCAGAAATTTGACGGAACAAGATGGACGGGATTTAATGAATATACTTATGGCATGGGAAATCCATTCCCGTTTCCGACTGATAATGCTGAAGTACTGTATTACCGGCCTTCAAACGGAAATATAATTGTTAATCCAATGTTCAACAATCTGCATGCATGGAACGGAAGTTCATATACTTCACTTAATTATCCAAGCAGCAGATCCGAAGGACTAGTTGAAGATTCACAGAACAGACTGTGGAGTGTGGGAGAGTATTATAATTTATCTTACTACAATGATGCGGGAAATAACTGGACAACTGTTCCGTTCATGGGTTGGGGTTCAAACATTGAGAAAGATCCTTCAAGACCCGGTACAGTCTGGGCGTGTTCGGGTTATCAGGTTTTAAGAACAGATGGTAATTATAATTTTTCAAAAGTCACAGATGATTTTTCAGAACTCAATCCTCAGAGTGACTTTCTCACTACAGTTATTCCTTTAACAAACGGCTTTGCCTGGGTGGGAACTAATCAGGGTCTGGCAAAAGTCAACTCCAATACCGGCACATATCAATTTTATTCACCATCCAATTCACAAATACCCGGAGAAAATATTACACCGCTTGCACTTTCACCCGACGGACGCCTTTGGTTTACAAACTTTGGGAGCGCTTCAACTTCTGTTTACGGTCTATGCTGGTATGACGGAACTAGCTTTGGTATTATTCCCCAGCAGCAGACAGGCGGATTACCTCATGCGCAAATATATGATATTGAAGTTAAGAATTTGCAAAATGGATATGAATTGTGGATAAGCTGTGCAAGCAGGGGAGTTGCGGTATTAACAGTAACAAATCCTGTTTTAACATTATCAATAAACTTTGAAGCAATAAATATACATGACACAATTTCAGTTGAATTGAGAAATGCTGCTTCGCCATATAATTTAGTAGAAACAAATAAAGGTCTAGGAGGACAGGGAGCTGCGCATCAGTTTCAGTTTTCAAATGCAATGAACGGTACACCTTATTACATCGTTGTTAAGCACAGAAATTCAATTGAAACCTGGAGCGGGCATGTTTCTTCATTCACATCAGGTACATTGACATACAATTTCACGACAACATCAAATCAGGCATTCGGGAACAACATGAAACTGGTTGGTTCTTTATGGTCTTTTTACTCTGGTGATGTGAATCAGGACGACGTTGTAGATTTAACGGACATAGTTTCAATATTTAATGATGCAAGAAATTTTGTGTCAGGTTATGTTAACACGGATCTCACGGGCAATATGTTTGTTGATCTGAGTGATATTACAATCGCTTTTAATAATTCAGCCGGCTTTGTTCATCTGATAAGACCGTGATTAGTATTAATGGTAAGAAAATTGTTATTCTAAAGGTGGAAAAATTACAATTATTTTAACAAATCATCTAACCTTATTGTGATATTTTTTTGACCTTAATAAAAATTCTCAAACTGATTTAACCTTATTACCTTATTTTTAAATAGTGCGAATTGAATATAAAAATTTTAGAGGAAGGTAAGCAGTCTATGAAATTTTATCAAAGGACACTTTCGTACAAGAAATAAGGTAATAAGGTTAACATCTAAAGAATTTATTTTCTATTAAGGTTAAAACAAAGGAATAAGGTTTTATTTCTGTTACGGGGTTCAACCCCGAGTGAATTGTTTTTTGATGAATAAATACTCAAAACATAGGCTCCCTTGGGGATACTTCGTGGAAAAAAACAATTGACCTTAACAGTTTCAGTTTTCACTTTCACAACATCAGCAAATTTCTTGTTTTCTATTTTACTTTCAAGCCAGAAGAGCAGGTCGAAATATTCCAGGGCGATCTTTTCGTAAGGATCTTTTGTTATTTCAGTGATCTTTAAGGATAATTCCGTAAAAAGTTCTTTCAGCTTTTCTTTTGAGTTTATCCTATAAGCTCTTCTTTTGAAGTTTAATACAGCATTTTCAACCTTATAAAATTTTTTTCTCTTGTAAAGAAAGCAGTATGAATTTTTAACTGTATATTCGAGAAGAACAATATTATCCAGTTCAAAATGTACAATGAGATTTAATATATGCGCAAAGCTAAAAAGGTCAGGCCTTACCTCATTCTGATTTCTACTCAAAATTTTGTTAAGCCATTTAAGAGAATTTTCATAGTCTCCTATTCCAAAAAAAGATAGCTTATAGTGTAATCGAATCTGATGCCGGATTCCTGGAAGGTTCCTCACCAATTTCGCATAAGCAGGTTGAAGATCTTGCAGGAAACATCTGGGTTCTTACACAGAGTGAAGGAGTAAACGTTCACAATCCAAATGGTGTAACAGGTTTTGAATGCATAGACAGAAGACTTGAAACAGTTACAACCGGAATCGTTTCAAATACGACAACTGTAAAAAGATTATTCTTTAAGTCAGAATTATCCGAATCCGTTTAATCCTGTAATGAATTTGGAATTTGGGATTACGAAGTTGGGTTTTGTTTCGCTTAAGATTTATGACATTCTTTGTAAAGAAGTTGCTTCACTGGTTAACGAGAAACTTACCCCTGAAACATACAAATATTATTTTGACGGATCAGGTCTTACAAGCGGAAGCATATTTTACACATTGAAAATAAATGGTTTTTGTAAAACGAAGAAAATGCTGCTGATCAAGTAAAATTTGAATACTACAAAAATGAGAAATTTTGTTTGTAAAAAAATGATTTGAAGTTGTAATTTTGTACATAAGCAGTACACGTTCTTTCTCGGTTCCTTTCGTAGAAAGCTTCCGTTTGTTGGGAACGGAAGCTTCTTTTTCAATGTACAGTGTACAATGTACAATGTTCAATGTACAATGTTCAATGTTCAATGTTCAATGTTCAATGTTCAATGTTCAATGTTCAATGTACATTATTCATTATTCACTATTAATTATTCATTATTCACTATTAATTATTCATTATTCATTATTCACTATTCACTATTCATTATTCATTATTCATTGCTCATTATTTTACTACTACCATCTTCTTCGTCAACTGAAAGTCCTGCGTTTTCATCATGTAAAAATAAATCCCGCTTGCGAGGTTTGATGCATTGAAATCAACTGTATAATAGCCTGCTGATTTAAATTCATTTACTAAACTTGTGATTTCCCTTCGGGAAATATCATAAACAATCAAACTAACTTTTGAATCGACCGGTAATTCAAAATCTATCTTTGTAGAGGGATTGAACGGCTTAGGGTAGTTCTGTGATAAATTATATTTATCAGGAATTCCTATGATTACTTCATTGTCCAAATTGTAATATTGAAAGTTCCCGTTGAAATCGATCTGCTTTGATCTGTATTTATATTTCCCGGAATTTATTTTTTCAGTATATGAATAGTTTTCCGGTGAAGAGGTCGTGCCTTTACCCTCTACAAAGCCAATCTTAATTCAATCGTCTGACGATCCATTTTTCACGTTTGTCCTTTCAACATCAAAGCCGGCATTGTTGAGCTCGCTTGATGTTGACCAGTTTAATGTGACCTTGTCTCTGATGATGTTTGAAGTAAAAGCAGATAATTGTACAGGCAAAGTTCCGCCTCCGCTCAATTGACCTCTTATTTCGCCACCGGGGAAAACATTTGTATAAATATTTACATGCCATAGACTGTTAAGTAGATGAAATCCTTGCAGGTCATTTACGATTAGATCGTTAAACAACAAGTCACGTGACACCTGTAATTTATATCTAAGCGCTCCGTCTAATTTATGCCATAAAAAGTTAGCGGTAACGGAAGAGAAATTGGCGTTATTTGCCGGGGCGATCAGAATTCCATAAGTTGTAAAATTCCATTTGTTTGATGAAGCAAAATATCCCGAGTCATTCCTTGCAGAAACTCTCCAAAAGTATTTTGTTTCCGGATTTAAATAGCTGATTGTTTTAAACGTATCGGTAATGGCTGAGTCATTAAAAAATAATGTTATTAAAGTTTTCATCTGTGGCAACCTCCATTTTATACGGCAATGCCTGTAAATTCTTAAGCCACTTAAAATTAATTGGAAAATTAACTGATACTATATTATTAGGCGGAGCGCTTAATAATACCGGAGGAAGGTTTGTATTTAAAACAAGGGAGGAAATATATGAAACCTTAATAAAAAAAATCCGAAAGTGCTATAACCTTATTGCCTTATTCAATTTTCACTCTAGATAAGGTAATAAGGTTAAAATAGTTTGAGTTTTATCTATCAAGGTTAAAAAAATAAAATAAGGTTTATTTTGACATGTACAATAGAATTAAACTTGGAAAATTTTTTAAAGCATTTTGGACAGATTTGAAATTTTTGCATATGTGACAAAATATTGTTTCCTCAACAAAACCTCATTTACTTGCATTACCGCATGCTCCAAGCTGTCCCGAAACTAAAAAAAAATATACCTCGAAGGTTCAAGTAAATGCTTTTTGAACGTTCCAACTTAGTCTTAGAGTCTTAGAGTCTTTGAGGCAAAAAATTCCGCAATATTACTTTCTCCCATTAAAATCTGTGAAAAAAACCTTATTTTTGGCGATAATAAGATCTGTTTTTTATGACAAAAGTCATACTTCTCTCTGATTTACATCATAGTGCAAATTATGTATTCAGCTTATCTTTGAATAAAATTATCACTGACTAAACGTGTAAATAATTAATCTTGATTACAACTAAGTTAAAAAATAAATGTTATCATTGCGGTGAAGATTGTAGTAATGATGTAATTTCAGCCGGTGATAAAAATTTCTGCTGTTTGGGTTGCAAAACCGTTTATGAGATCCTGAAAGGAAATGATTTATGCAGCTACTATTCTTTTGAAGAAAACAGCGGTGTTCAAATAAAAGATATTCCTGACAAGTCGAAGTTTGACTATCTTGATGACGCAGATGTAAGGAACAGGTTAATTGATTTCTCAGACCGTGGAATAACCGCCGTCACTTTTTTTATCCCGTCCATCCATTGTACTTCATGTATTTGGCTTCTTGAAAAACTGTATAAGGTTAATCCGAAAATTATATCCTCCAATGTAAATTTTCAGGAAAAAAAGCTCAGCATTTCTTATGATAATTCCGGGATAACTCTGAAAGAAATTGTCAAGATTCTTTCTTCTCTTGGCTATGAACCTTTGCTTGATCCTGATCTTAGCGGCAATAAAAAAAGGACTAATAAAAATCCATACCTGAAGAAACTGTATCTCAAAATAGGTATAGCCGGGTTTTGTCTTGGAAATATTATGCTGCTCAGCTTTCCTGAATATTTGTCTCAGGACAGATTTATGGAAAGGGATTTTAAGACTTTGTTTAACTATCTGAATCTACTATTATCCTTGCCGGTATTTTTCTATTGCGCATCGGATTATTTTTCTTCCGCCTGGACCGGACTGAAAAGGAAATTCATTAATATTGACTTACCGATTTCACTTGGTCTGGCTGCTTTATTTTTCAGAAGTCTTTATGAAATAATTTTCTTTAACAATGCAGGATTCTCGGATTCACTTGCAGGACTGGTATTATTACTTCTGCTGGGGAAACTTTTTCAGAGCAAGACATATGATTCTCTGAATTTTGAGAGAAACTATAAATCTTATTTCCCGATTTCAGTCACAGTTAAATCCGGTAAATCCGAAATAAGCGTACCTGTCTCAAAATTAAAAACAGGGGACCGGATAATTATCAGAAATAATGAGATCATTCCTGCTGATGCAATTTTATTCAACGGCAAATCGAGCGTTGATTACAGTTTTGTAACCGGAGAATCAATTCCTGTGCAGAAAGTTATGGGAGAAATCATCTATGCAGGGGGAAGACATTTCGGAAGCGTGATAGAACTTGAAGTTATCAGAACGGTCTCAAGAAGCTATCTCACACAGCTCTGGAATGACAGTGCATTCAAAAGAAAAACGGGCTCAAATCTGCAGAATGCTGTCAACTCTGTCAGCAAATATTTTACAGCAGCAATTCTTTTAATCGCTTTCGGATCGGCATTATACTGGTATGATAAAGATATCAACCTTGCTTTGAATGCTTTCACCACTGTACTGATAATTGCATGCCCGTGCGCACTTGCTTTGACTACACCATTTGCTCTCGGAAATACAATAAGGATTTTCGGGAAAAACAAATTCTATTTAAAGAACGCTGACATTGTAGAAAACTTATCCGGTATCGATACAATAGTATTTGATAAAACCGGAACCATAACAAATGCAAAAGATATCTCTGTTCAGTATACCGGGATGAAAATGAATTTATGCGAGCTGGGAATGGTAAAAGCCCTGACGAGAAATTCCATGCATCCGCTCAGCAATGCCATTTATGATTCTATTGTTTTTAATATGCCTTTGCAGGTAGAGGATTTCAGTGAGAATCTCAGCGAAGGAATAAAAGGAACAGTGTCAGGAAAGACAGTAACTCTCGGAACAATTCATTTTATTCTCAAGGACATAGGAGCAGATGATTTTATTCTTTGCAGTGAAACTCCTGAAAAGGCATTCGCGACAAACGTTTATCTTGCTATTGATCAGCAAATAAAAGGATACTATTCGTTTAGAAACAGGTACAGGAAAGGTCTCGGGGAAACTATTAATGAACTTTCGAAAGACTATGATTTATCCGTAATATCCGGTGACAATGATTCCGAAAGAAATAATCTTGCCAGATTGTTTTCAGCAAGGAATGACGGGCAGTTGTTCTTTAATCAGACTCCCGCAGGGAAGCTTAATTATGTAAAATCATTGCAGAGATCAGGAAAGAAAGTACTAATGATTGGTGACGGATTAAATGATGCAGGAGCTCTGATTCAAAGCAACGCCGGAATTTCAGTATCCGAGGACATAAACGGCTTTTCTCCTGCAAGCGATGCTATTATTGATGCTTCTGTATTTACAAAGCTTAGTGCATTTTTAAAATTTTCCAGGACTACGATGAAAATAATTAAGATAAGCTTTGTGATTTCATTTCTGTATAATGTAATCGGTCTGTATCTGGCAGTTCAGGGCACTTTCTCGCCGCTTGTTGCTGCGGTTCTGATGCCGTTTAATTCAATTTCCATCATACTTTTTGTAACCGGAGCTACAAATTATTATGCAAAAAAAAGAAAGCTGTTATGAGTGTTATTATCTTATTAATAGGCGTGAGTCTGTTTGTGGCGTTGATATTTTTATCTGCTTTTATCTGGTCAGTGCGAAACGGGCAGTATGACGACAAATACACTCCTTCGGTAAGAATACTGTTTGATGATGAAGATAAAAAGGATTTAAAAGATAAATAATTTAATTTACACATCTTTGTTCTTCAACTTTGAAAGAAAGAAACAGCCACGAATTCAGGAATTAACTTAAGAGAAAAACTGATAAAATAATTTGTATGAATCCGTGTAATTCGCGGCATAAAAAACGATTACTAATTACAAACATTTAAAGAAATAAATTAAAATATTATGAATACGAAATTCGATCCGAGTACCAGCATACATGATTATCTTGTTTTCGGAGAGTTCGGTGATGTGAATCCTTCAATTACGGATTCATCGACATTTACATTTCTGAATCCGCATAAAATGGATGAGCTGTTTGACCATGAGATTGAAGGATGCTTTCTTTATTCACGTCAGTGGAATCCCATTAACAAGTATTTATCAAATGCTCTTGCGCGTCTTGAAAACACTGAATCTGCTCAGGTAACCTCATCAGGAATGGGAGCTATCAGTTCAACCTTGCTTGATATTTGTTCAAGCGGTGACGAGATAATTGCAGAGCGAACAATTTACGGAGGGACTTATGCTTTATTAAAGAACTTCTTTCCAAAGATCGGAATCAAAGTCAAATTTGCCGATCTCCGAAATTTGAAAAAAGTCGAAGAGCTGATAACCGATAAGACCAAGCTTGTTTACGGAGAATCAATCAACAATCCCTTGCTTCAAGTTCTCGATATTCCCGGAATGGGCAGTATCACAAAAAAACACGGTATTAAATTCATAGTAGATAATACATTCAGCCCGATGATAATCTCGCCGGTAAATCTCGGCGCAGACATCGTTATTCACAGCTTAACAAAATTCATTAATGGTACGAGTGATTGTGTGGCCGGGTGTATTTGTTCTTCACATGAATTCATATGCACACTGACTGACATAAACTCGGGAGCAACGATGCTTCTCGGACCGGTTCTTGACAGTCACAGAGCAGCGAGTATTTTGAAGAACCTGCACACTCTTCATGTCAGGATGAAAAAGCACAGTGAGAATGCAATGTTTCTTGCAACAGAATTTGAAAAACTCGGTCTGAAGGTTTTTTATCCCGGATTAAAATCAAATAAAGATCATGAACTTATGTGCTCTATAATGAATGACGGTTTCGGATTCGGAGGAATGATTGCTGTGGATGCAGGGAATTATGAAACAGCCTGCAAAATAATGACCCGCATGCAGGAAGAAAAAGTGGGTTATCTTGCAGTAAGTTTAGGATATTTCAAAACCCTATTCAGTTCACCCGGACACAGCACTTCATCTGAAATACCGCCTGAGGAGCAAAAGTCAATGGGTTTGAGTGAAGGTCTGATAAGGTTTTCCATCGGGCTTGATAATGATATTACCCTGGCTTTTGAAAGAATAAAAAAGTGTTTTAAAGAAGCAAATTTAATTTAATTTATAAAGGAGAATCATAAAAAGAATGGAATTGGAAAAATTCAGCTACGATAATAAGATCGTCCGGAATTTTGCAGTTGCAACAATTGTATGGGGAGTTGTCGGAATGCTTGTAGGCCTGATAGTTGCCATGCAGCTTTTCAGCCCTGCAATGAACCTTTCAAATCAATACACGACATTCGGAAGGATAAGACCTCTTCATACCAATGCCGTGATATTCGCATTTGTCGGCAATGCAATATTCATGGGGATCTATTATTCTCTGCAGAGACTCTGCAAAGCGAGGATGTTCAGTGACAAGCTGAGCAAAATACATTTCTGGGGGTGGCAGTCAATAATTTTACTAGCTGCAGTTACACTTCCTCTGGGTTATACCACAAGCAAAGAATATGCAGAGCTGGAATGGCCGATAGATATTTTAATTACACTAGTATGGGTAATCTTTGCAATTAACATGTTCGGTACGATAATTAAGAGAAGAGAAAAGCATATGTACGTAGCGATTTGGTTTTATATTGCAACCGTTTTAACGGTTGCGGTGCTGCACATAGTGAATTCAATCGAAATCCCGGTTGAGTATTTAAAGAGTTATCCTGTTTATGCCGGAGTTCAGGATGCACTGGTTCAATGGTGGTACGGTCACAATGCTGTAGCATTTTTTCTGACTACACCTTATCTGGGAATGATGTATTATTTTTTACCGAAAGCGGCAAACCGTCCTATTTACTCATACAGGTTATCCATAATTCACTTTTGGTCTTTGATATTCATATACATCTGGGCAGGTCCGCATCATTTGATTTACACTGCTTTACCGGACTGGGCTCAGTCGCTCGGTGTGGTTTTTTCTATCATGCTGATTGCTCCGTCGTGGGGCGGTATGATAAACGGGCTTCTTACTTTGCGCGGGGCATGGGACAAAGTGAGGGAAATGCCCGTTCTGAAATTCATGGTTGTGGCTGTAACCGCTTACGGTATGGCAACATTTGAAGGTCCGATGCTTTCTTTAAAAAATGTTAATGCCATTGCTCACTTTACTGACTGGATAGTAGCACATGTTCATGTCGGAGCGCTGGGCTGGAACGGATTTTTAACCTTCGGAATATTGTACTGGCTGATTCCAAGAATTTACAAAACAAATCTTTATTCGGTAAAGATGGCTAACTTTCATTTCTGGATAGGTACGCTCGGCATAGTTTTTTATGCTGCTTCAATGTACTGGGCGGGAATTACACAGTCTCTGATGTGGAAACAATTTACTGCTGAAGGATTATTACAGTATCCGATTTTTCTTGAAACAGTTCTCAAGATAATACCAATGTATATTAGCCGGTCTTTCGGAGGAGCTTTATACTTGACAGGTGTACTGGTTATGGTTTACAATCTTTACAAAACAGCGAAACAGGGAAAATTAGTTGCCAATGAAGAAGCCGAAGCACCGCCAATGATCAGAGACGGTGTAGAAACAATAAAGACAAAGCATCGCCTTATAGAATCACGTCCCGGACAGTTTGCTATTATTGCAGCAGTACTTGTAATTATCGGTGGAGCGGTTGAAATAATTCCTACTCTTTTGATTAAGTCAAACATACCGACAATCTCCAGTGTAAAGCCATATACACCTCTTGAACTTCAGGGAAGAGATGTTTACATAAGAGAAGGATGCAACAACTGTCATTCTCAGATGATTCGTCCTTTCCGCTCGGAGACAGAGAGATACGGTGAATATTCCAAGGCAGGAGAGTTCGTATATGATCATCCGTTTTTGTGGGGCTCAAAAAGGACTGGTCCGGATTTGCAGAGAGAAGGAATGAAATATCCGAATGTATGGCATTTTTATCACATGGAAAATCCAAGGAATATATCTCCCGGATCCATTATGCCTTCGTATGAGTGGCTAATAACGCAGGAACTTGACATTAGTTCAACTCAGGCAAAGATAAATGCAATGAGAAAGTTAGGTGTTCCGTATGCACCGGGATATGAAAATATTTCAAATGAGGAATTATTAAAACAGGCGGCCGTGATCTCAAAAGATCTGGAAAAGAATGATGTAAGAGTAGCAGCTACGAAGGAAATTGTTGCTCTGATTGCATATTTGCAAAGACTCGGCACCGATATTAAAGTTGATAAGACAACAACAAAGTAAAATCAGAACAATGAAGAAACTTTCAACTTTTAACTTTTAACTTTTAACTTTTAACTTTTAACTTTTAACTTTTAACTAACATTATGTTCAAACATTATTTCGAGCAAATGGATGGAGTGGAAATTTACCCAATCATTTCGTTGCTGATATTTGTTCTGTTTTTTATAGCTGTTTTAATCCGTGTTATAAAAGCAGACAGAGTTTACATAAAGGAAATGGAAGGACTTCCTTTGGACAATGAAAAATAAATTTTAAATTATATACATATAAAAATAAAATATGAAGTTAATTTTAAAAAACATTTCAGCCGCAACAGTATTCTTAATTTGGGTTAGCAGCGTATCAGCGCAGGCTCAAACACCAGCGTCCGGGGAAATGAACATGGAATTATACATAAACATTCTCCTGGTTATATTTCTGATTCTTGTAAATGCCATATTCATCCCTTTATTACGGACACCTGCAACTTCAGAGGAGTCTTTGAAAGAAAAGAAAACTCTGTTTAGAAAGCTGACGGAAAAACTCTCCGGTTTAAAGCCTATTGAGCAGGAGCACTCTCTAGTTCTTGAGGGCGACTATGACGGGATTCATGAGTTGAATAATAAAGTGCCGCCATGGTTTAACATATTGTTCTACGGAACAATTGTGATTGCTTTCATTTACTTCCTGAATTTTCATGTTTTCAAAACCGGAAAGCTTCCGTTTGAGGAATACGCAGATGAAGTTTACGCCGCAGAGCTTCAGCGTGAAGAGCTCATCAGAACAGGAGCTTTCATTAATGAGAATACAGTAGAGTTTTTAAGTGATAATGAAACCATAGCCGCGGGAAAGCAGCTGTTTACAATTAACTGTGTTACCTGTCACGGTGACGGAGGACAGGGGACAATAGGACCTAATCTTACGGATGATTACTGGATACATGGGGGCGGTATAAAAAATGTTTTTAAAACCATTAAGTACGGAGTCCCTGCTAAGGGGATGATAACCTGGATGAATCAGCTAAATCCGAAAAAGATGCAGCAGGTTGCAAGCTATGTAATTACATTGAAAGGGACAAACCCTCCCGGAGGGAAAGCCCCTGAAGGAACGATATACACGGTAGAAGTTCCGGATTCAGTAAAAGCAATGACTGACTCAACGAAGAAATCTGCGGGGGATTCTTTGAAAGATTCCCTGAATAAGAATACTATGAAAAATGACACAGCCAATATTAAAAAATAAAAACATGGAAGAAGCTGCAACCGATGAATCATATAAAGATACCATCTCTATAGTAAATGATGAAGGAAAGCGAAAATGGATTTATCCAAAAAAGCCGAAAGGCAGATTTTATACAGCAAGAACTATAGTAAGCATTTTCCTTCTGGTGTTTTTATTCGGAGCTCCATTGGTTAAAATTAACGGACATCCGTTCATGCTGTTCAACATAATTAAAAGGGAGTTCATATTATTCGGATTGGTTTTTACTCCGCAGGATTTTTATTTGTTCGGACTGATTATGATTGCATCGTTTGTTGCACTGTTCCTGGTTACGGCGGTATTCGGGAGAATCTTCTGCGGATGGATTTGCCCTCAGACTGTATTTCTAGAAATGGTATTCAGAAAAATTGAGTATTGGATCGAAGGGGATTACAAGATGCAGTCTGCTTTAAATAATTCCGAATGGAACGGATCAAAGATTTTGAAGAAAGGTTTAAAGTATACTATTTTTTCCCTAATATCATTTGTAATTGCCAATACATTTCTTGCTTACATTATCGGAGCAGAAGATTTGTTGAAAATTGTGACTGATCCTGTTTCACAGCATGTGAGCGGATTTATATCAATAATAATATTCACAGCATTGTTTTACTTTGTTTTCGCATGGTTCAGGGAGCAGGCATGCATTTTAGTCTGCCCTTACGGAAGATTACAGAGTGTATTGCTGGATAAAAATTCAATTGTCATTGCCTATGATTTTGTCCGCGGGGAGCCGCGGGGGAAGCTTAAAGAAAAGAAAGAAAAGAATCTCGGAGACTGTATTGACTGCAAGCAATGTGTGAAAGTGTGTCCTACGGGGATAGACATACGCAACGGTACACAGCTGGAATGTGTTAACTGCACTGCATGCATAGATGCATGTGATACAATAATGGACAGGATTAATTTACCCCGGGGACTAATAAGGTATGATTCAATGGAGGGGATTAAGAACAAAGTTAAATTTAAGTGGACTCCGAGGGTAATAGGATATTGTACTGTTTTGTTGGCTTTAGTTATTACGATATCATTTTTATTGGCAAACAGGAGCAACACCGACATAAATATTCTGCGAACTCCGGGGATGCTTTTCCAGAACCAGCCAGGAAATAAGGTAAGCAATTTGTACAGTTTAAAAGTCACAAACAAGACATTCGAAGTAATGACACTGAAGTTAGAACTTGAGGGTGAAACCGGTGAGATTAAATTATTCGGAGATGAAATCATTATAAAACCTCTTGAAATTTATGAGGCTAATTTCATGATTCTTTTGCCTAAAGAAAAAATTAAATCAACAAACACTCCGGTGAATATTAATGTTACATCAGAAGGAAAAATTATAGAAAAAATCAGCTCAACTTTTTTGGGTCCGCAAAATTAAAAACTTTAAAAATGAAAATAAGCTGGGGAATTAAAATTATCATTTCATTCGCAGTTTTTGCTGCCGGGATAATTTTAATGGTCGCAATATCAATATCAAATTCAACTGATCTGGTCAGCGAAAATTATTACGAACAGGAAATTAAGTATCAGGAAAGGATTGATATGCTTAGTAATTCCATCAGTCTGAATGAAAACATTACTGTAGAAACCGATAACGAGAATGTTGTAATTAGATTAAATAATGGAAATGTAAAAGATTTAGAAGGGAAGATTCATTTTTACAGAACTTCGGATGCGGCAAAAGATTTCGAAGTCAATTTTATTCCTTCGGAACAGGGAATCCTGAAAGTGCCATCGGAAAAATTAGACAAAGGAATCTGGAAAATCAAAATGTTTTTGTCTGATAAAAATCAAAATTATTTTGTAGAAAAAAGCATATTCATAGATTAATGGAATTGTTCAGCGGATTCATTTTAGGTTTGCTCGGAAGTTTTCACTGTGCAGCAATGTGCGGACCGATATCCTTATCCCTTCCCGATGTATCTAATTCTAAATGGGCTTACTTAAAAAGCAGAATGTCATATAATTTTGGAAGGGTACTCACTTATTCATTTTTAGGTTTGATATTCGGATTTCTCGGAGACAGGATTTTTATGTTCGGTTTTCAGAGAAGTTTAACAATCGTAATCGGAATACTTGTAATTCTGTCGGCAGTATTTACGATTTCAGGTGAAAGACTTTTATTAAAAATAAATATCATAAGGAAAATTTTTACATCGTACAAAGCTTTTTTCAGAAGTTTGTTTGGGACCAGAACCAGATCTTTTTATCTGGTATTTGGAGTAATGAACGGTTTCTTGCCATGCGGTCTGGTATATGTAGCTTTAAGCGGTGCAATGATAACATCAGATATTTTTTACGGATCCGTTTATATGATGCTGTTCGGATTAGGAACATTCCCCATGATGATGTCAGTTTCTTATTTGAAGCGAGGAATGAGCATGAAAATCCGCAACAGAGTTAATAAATTAATACCGGTGTTCACGATTATTCTTGGATTATTATTTATTTTAAGAGGGTTAAATTTAGGAATACCCTACATTAGTCCGTCATATCCGGAACAGGAAAAAAAGACAAATGAAGAGCTGATTTGTAATTAATTTTAATCAATTATGTCCCGAATCAGAGATTTCCTGATAAATTCAGTTGAATTGTAATTACAGAATTAATGATTTATTTTTGCTTAAACAAAATTTTTAAGCAAGGATAATAATGATTAAAAAATTTCAGAATCCCTTATGTGAATCCTGTAAATCAAGAATTGAATCTGTTTTCTGCAAATTAACCGATGAAGAACTGACGGGGCTGTCAATTCAAAAGCAGTGTAACTATTATCAAAAGGGTCAGACTATATTCAACGAAGGAAATTCACCGACCGGGTTGTATTGCATAAATAAAGGAAAAGTAAAAATTTCTCAAGCAGGATCCGAGGGTAAGGAACAGATAATCCGGCTTGCCAAGGACAGTGACATTCTGGGATACAGGGCTTTAATCAGCGGTGAAGCATATTCGGCTACTGCATCTGTTATTGAGGATTCAAAAATCTGTCTGATTCCGAAAACCGTTTTTTATGAAATCATTCAAAATAATTCTGATCTGACATCAAGCATCATGAAACTACTCGCTAATGATTTAAAAGATGCTGAAAGCAAGATCACAAATATCGCTCAGAAGCCTGTGCTTGAAAGAGTAGCTGAGACTTTGCTGATGTTAAGAGAATATTACGGGTTGGAAGATGAAGACAAATCATTAAACATAACAATAACCCGCGAGGAAATTGCAAATATTGTCGGAACTGCGACAGAGACCGTTATACGGCTGATGTCTGAACTAAGAAAGGAAGGTTTAATTGAACTTGAGGGGAAGAAAATAAGAATTTTAAAAAGTGATGCGTTATTGAAAATTGCAAATCTTTATGATTAAAATTCATCACGATGTTTAGCAGGCGGAGATTTTGATAAGATGATTTCAGCTTTTAAGCTGAAGTTAATCCATATTATCCAGCAGATTTTTCAGAAATGTCCTGAGTTCCAGCAAATCTTCTTTTAAGTTATCACTTTTTGGATATTCAGATTGCTTATTCATCGCCTCATTTCCAAACAAACTCATTTCATTATTATCAATTGAGGAAATTTTTGCTACCTTTTGATCATTAACTTCTTCTTTTTTTAACTCATCATCTTCTTCTTTTAATGAATAACTTTTAATTAATTTTTTTGCTCCTTCAATTGTATATTTTTCTTCACGAAGTAATTTCTTGATGTAAAGAATCAGCTTTATGTCACGGTTTGTATAAATTCTGTTCCCTGAAAGATTCTTTGCAGGTCTGAGCTGCTCGAATTCAGTTTCCCAGTATCTAAGCACATACTGTTCCAATTCAGTAATCCGGCTAACTTCACTTATTGAATAGTAAAGTTTTTTCATTGCAAAGTTCTTTTTCATTTAAAATAAGATTTGTCAAAAATATACATATACTTAATTTATTTCAATACCTTTGCTAAATATGTTTACTTTAATGAGGTTAATATTGTGTATATAAATAATTAAATGATTTTATTAAGTTACAGTCAATTATAATCTTAATTCTTACAATGATGAATTTAAAGAATATTTACATATATTTATTCACTATGATGCTAATGACTTTTTTTTATTCGTGTTCGGAAAAAACTGATGCAATCTATACAAATGGAAGGATATACACTTTAAATTCCGGTAACGGCATTTCTGAAGCAATGGCTATAAAGGAAGGTAAGATTGTTGATATCGGATCTTCAGCTGAAATTCTGGATGAATATCAGTCTGAAGATATGATTGACCTGGGTGGTGCAGTCATACTGCCTGGTTTTATTGATTCGGAAGGTTCCATTATTGAATTTTCTAAGAATTTAAATTTTATAAACCTGTCTTATGCAAAAAATATTGAAGAAATCAAGAATTTGGTACTGCAAAAAACAAAGATTACAAACGAAGGGGAATGGATAGGCGGATACGGCTGGAATGAATTGTATATTCCGCAGTCTGAGCTCGAAACTATGAGCAAAGAAATGCTGGATCAGGTTGCACCGAATTATAATGTTTATCTTGTGAATGCTTCGTTGAATACGGTTTGGGTCAATTCAAGGGTGCTTCGCTATCTGAAAATTGATAAGGACACACCTTCTCCCGCAAACGGAGAAATTGAAAAAGACGGTAATAGAGAGCCGACAGGTTTACTTTTTGACGAAGCCGTGAATCTTGTAAAAGATAACGTTCCCGGTTTATTAAAAAGTGAAATGCTTACACAGGTTGAAAAGGGTCTTAAGGAAATTTCGAAATACGGAATTACTGAAGTTCATGACAGGACAGTAGGCAAAGAAGGAATAGAAATTTTTAAGGAGCTCATTGATGCCAAAAAATTTCCGATAAAAGTATATGCTGTATTATCGGGAGAGGACAGTTCGCTTGTTGATTCATATCTTTCGAACGGGTCTTTGTTGAATTATGGTGACAGGCTGACAATCCGAGCCATTACACTCGATTATGATGGACAATTTGAGCTTCAGGATGCCGCAATGAATGACGAATATAAAAATGATCCGAAGAAGAAAATTCCGTATGTGACAGAAAACGATATTGAAAGTATTTACTTAAAAGCTATTGACAAAAATTTTCAATTCAGTATTAAAGCCGTAGGAGACCGGGCTGTATCTTCATCGCTAGGAGTACTTGAAAAAGTGATGAAGCAGAAAAACCCTAAAGATCCAAGAACAGTAATTGAATATTGTGAGTTTGTCAGTCCAAAAGACCTAAGTAAAATTGAAGAACTTAAGCTTATTCCCTCGATAAGACCGGATGTTTGCATGAATGACCTGCAGCTGGTATCTCAGATGATAAATCCCGAAAACGCTATGAAGCTCGGATTATGGAATTCACTTCTGAAGTCTTCCGGAATGATTACTGTTGGTTCTGATTTTCCATTTCATCAGATAAATCCGTTTGTTCAGATTTATTATCTGACCACCAGACAATTAACCGATACTGTACTTTCAGCAATTCCTAATCCTGATCAGAAGATATCGCTTTTAGATGCAGTTAAATCTTATACTATTTGGGCGGCATATGCTTCATTTCAGGAAAAAGAGAAAGGAAGTCTGGAGAAAGGAAAGTGGGCTGATTTCATTGTGATATCAAAGGATATTTTCAATATTGCCGCCAGAGATTTAATTAATACAAAAGTTTTAAAAACGGTTATAAACGGAAGAGTAATTTATGATGCAGACAAGCAGGCTAATTAATGTATAAGAAAATTCATGCAAAAGTTGCCGGTTACAGTTATTGAATTTTTAAATACATCCGCAGATTATCTGAAAAACAACAGTATAAATGACCCCAGGTTAAATGCAGAATTATTTCTTTGTGACATACTGAATTGCAACCGGATGAGCTTGTATCTTAATTTCGACAAACCGCTCAGTAAAAAAGAAATTGCTCTACTGAATGATTACATTGACAGGCGGATTAAAAATGAACCGCTTCAGTATATACTGGGAAAAACCTCCTTCTATGGTCTTGATTTTAAACTGAGCAGGAAAGTATTAATACCGAGACCTGAAACCGAGATACTTGTTGAAAAAATCTTAGACGACATAAGGGAAATTAACAAAGACAGAATTTCCATTTTTGAAATCGGTTCAGGGTCAGGATGTATTTCAATTGCACTGGCAAAGAATCTGGAAAAAAGTAATACTGAATGTGATATTTTTTCAATTGATATTTCAAAGGATGCAATTAAAATTGCAAATGAAAATTCAGAAATTAACAATATTGAGAATAAAAAAGTCAGATTCATTGAGAAGGATGTTTTTGAAATTGAAAGACTCAAAAAGAGTTTTGATTACATAGTTTCCAATCCGCCTTATATTTCCTTAAATGATTATAATTTACTTGACCCTGAAGTTAAGAATTTCGAACCCGGTCATGCATTAACAGATTTTGACAATGGATTGAAATATTATAAGAAAATATTTGCTTTGGCTTCTGATAAAGAATTTAACGGGAAAGTATTTTGTGAAATCGGATTCATGCAAAAAACGAGGATTGAGAGCATCTTAGATGAATACAAATTCAATCACCGTATTTTTTATAAAGATTATAATAACATTGACAGGGTATTGGAGGCGGGAAAATGATTTCAGTGATTCAGAGGGTGAAGGAAGCCTCCGTATCTATTGATGGAAAAGTGTATAGTAATATCGGCAAAGGTCTTTTAATTTTACTTGGTGTTTGTAAAAATGATACTTCAGATTATTCAGCAGCACTTGCCAGAAAAATAATTGATCTCAGAATTTTTCAGGATGAGAATGAAAAAATGAACTTAAGCGTAAAGGATATATACGGTGAAGTAATGGTTGTTTCGCAGTTTACTCTTTGTTCGGATAAAGCAAAAAGCGGAAACAGACCAAGTTTTACAAATGCCGAGACTCCGGAAAAAGCAAATTTACATTACAATGAATTTATTAACGAGATGAAAAATTACTATGCCGCCGGGAAAATAAAGACCGGAATTTTTGCTGCTAAAATGGAAGTAAATTTAATCAATGACGGTCCTGTTACAATAATTCTTGATAAATAAAATCTGACATAATTGAATAAGCGGGTTTATATAATCGGAGTCGGCAAAACAGGTTCTTCGTTTTCATTTGAACTTAAAGACAAGGGATATGAAATTGAATTCCTGACAGACAGAAACACCATACAGCTGAATGAAATAGCGGATAAGTTATATCCGGTATCCTTTTCAGGGAATATAGAAAAAAGCTTTGTTGCCGGCTCTGAAATTATAATTATATGTGTGCAGGACAGAAACATTAAAGACGTTGTAAAAGAAATTTCGGAATTCAATTTGGATCTGTCAAAAAAATTTTTTATCATTTCATCCGGATCTGTATCATCCGCTGTTTTTCCAGCTGAATTATTTAATAAGGAAAATACAATGTCAATGCACCCTGTTCAAACATTTGATAAGGTCAGCTTCTGTAACTCACATTTGCTCGAGAATATTTACTTCGGTATAGAAGGCGGGAATTCCGCAAAAGAGCTTGCTGCAGAAATGATCGGTAAACTTAATTCCAAATTCATTGAAATCCCCGCCGATAAAAAGCATCTGTATCATTCAGCCTGTGTGATCTCGTCTAATTTTCTGATTTCTTTGTTAAATGTATCTTCAGAAATAATGGGCAGCATCGGCGTTGATAAAAAGAAGACATTTGAAATTTTCAAACCACTTATCGAAAAAACTCTGCAAAACATATCCAGCGAAGGTTTAATCAATTCTCTTACAGGACCTTTTGAGAGAAACGACGTTGAAACCATTTCAAACCATCTGTATTCTATTAATAAGGAACTTCCTTCTCTGATTCCGTTTTATACTTTGCTGGGAATGGAAACAGTAAAGGTAGCGTTTAAGAAAGAAAGCTTAAACATGAAGAATGTAATATCTATACTGGACCTTATGAATGATTATATAATCAGTGAATCCAATATTGCAAAGAAAGAAATCAAACAATAATTTGTGAGAATATTTTTACGATAAAATTAAAATGATTAAAGCATAATGCGAAGTATAATTTTATTGGTGACTATTTTCTTTCTTTGCGATTCAGGCGTTTTAAAAAGCCAGGGCAAATACAGCACTTTATTTGATAATGACAGATTGAACAGTAAAATGTCTTTATGGAAATCAATAAGTGATACTGACAGGGTCGAAAAAAGTAAGAGTAAAACTCAAGCGGGAAAGATAAACGGAGTTTTTATTTCACCCGTTGTCGGTCTTGCATTTCCTTTGGGAACATTTGCAGGCAACTCGGGGAACGGTTTTTCTTACGGAGCTAAAATTGAATTTGCACTGATCAAATTATATCCGTTTGTGGTTGGTTTTGTCTATGAAGGTCAGGAATATAAAGGAGATCCCGGTTTCATGAATAATAATTTACTCACGACATTAACTACCAACATTACATATTTTGGGGGAAGCCTGGATTTGATCTTAAGCAAGTTTTTGAAATCGGATTTCACAACACCGATATTATCTCTTGAAATAAAGTATGCACAAATGACAAGAGACGTTGCACCGGACACTCCTGTTTCGGGTATTGTTTTCGATCAGAGCCTGATCACATACTCAGGTTCTCTTGCCCTGACAATTTATATTTTTGATCTTGTTACAAAATATACTTATGCAGGTGAATATACAAATCTGAATTTCCAGCTCAGGTTTCATTTCCCTTTAATTAAATTCTAAAATTTTCTGTCCTTCCATGTTATTCCGCGCTTTAATAAAAAACTGACCGGCAGGATCAAACCGTAAACTGCAAAGTAAACTGAGAACAACGGGTAATATTTGTACAATGACTTCATCTCAAACTGTTTCATTACCTTCGAAATTAAGATCAGCTCGGATATTAGTTTTGTCAATATCAGCGCAATCCAGATTTTATAATTCAGAAACAACAATCCGAAGATCAGTAAAAAGTTTACTGCATAGAGCTCGAAACCCACTATATAGCCGAGAAAGTTTATTCCGATGCCGCCTCTGAACCATCTCCGTTTCTGACTGAATAGCTCTTTAACATCTTTACACGGGAGAGTTTCAACAAGGCACTTTTTATTTACCGGGAATTTTATTTCATAATTTTTATCCGAATCAATTCTTCTCATTAAAGCCAGATCTTCAGTAACCGAAAATCCGATTGCAGAATATCCGCCTGTGTCAATGTAGCTTTTCCTTGAAAACGAAAGATTATTTCCCAGGCAGCTGAGTATCATTTTCAGACCTGCGCTCGATGAAGCCAGTGTCAATAAATACATCCAGTCTAAGTTTTGCAATTTTGAGAAAAGGGAATCACAAGGTTTTATCATTGTGAATCCGCAAACCATTGCCGTGTTTCCTGAATAATAGCCGACAGTTTCAATCACCCAGTCCGGAGGTACTTCACAGTCAGCATCCGTTGAAATAATAATTTCTCCCGTGCTTTGTGAAATTGCGGTATCTATGGCATTTGCCTTTCCTTTAAGATTACCCGAAGTGTTTTCACGTGAATTAATAATTTTAAAAAAATCAAAATTCGCTGTTTCTTTAATCATTAATTCCAAAGTATTATCTGTTGAATGATCATTAACTAAAATTATTTCCAGCAGTGCATCAGGGTAATTTATTTTCGAAAGTGAACGGATACATCTTGAAATGTTATGTGATTCATTGCGGCCTGCAACAATTACTGAGACTTTCGGGAGATTTGATGTAGGATTTTTTTGAAGGTTGATTGATTTAATCAGCCCTGTCAGGAGGAATAAATGAGTCAGGAAGTATAAAATTGTTACCGAAAGAAAAAAATATTCTATGACCAATATGAAAGGTGATTATCTATTTCAAAATTAATTGCAAGATAATCACCTTTATTTAAATAAAATATTTTAAAATAACTATTTAACGACTGCTATTTTTATTATCTGAGTTTCAGTGCTGCCGTCAATATCGCCTTCAATTACCCCGTAGTAAATTCCGCTTTGAACATTCGAGACATTCCATTTGACTTCATTGTCGGCATTTGAAAATGCTGTAGCAGGAAGAGTCGTCACAAGCTCTCCTGACAGATCAAGAATTTTTACACTCATGCTTGAAGCATTTCCATTTATGTAATATCTGATAAAGGTTTGTCCGTCATAAACAGGATTTGGCCAGTTATAAACCTTGTCGGAAGGCAGTTTCCCTGAAATGCTTGCCGGGCTGCTTCCGCTTGTGAAATTATTATTTGATAAATTTTTATCCTTCAGATAATTTTTCCAGAGCACTTTACTTTCATTATAAACTAATCCGGTTTTAAATCCATAAAGATAACCATCACCTCCGGCAATGACAATTCCGAGAGTATCATTCAGATTTGCAAGAGCCGGGGTTGAAGTTGTATTCGGTCCGATTAGCACGGGAAAACCGCTTACATTGTTTCCGTCAGCTCCGTAAGCATAAAGACTTCCGTTTGCGGTTGCAAAGATGATATCGTAGATATTATCGTTATTGATATCGGCAACTGAAATACCTGAAGTAATATTATCATTGAAATCTACAGGGAAGTTATCTATCAGAACGCCGTTTGAATTCAACGCATAAACAATGTCACCATCGCAGAAAATTATTTCCTGAGTTCCGTCACTGTTTATATCAGCAAGGACAGGCGAGCTGTTTACCTGGGTTATGTTATAGTTAATATTCATCTTTGTCCCGTTTAATATAAACTCGTTGCTGTTGTTTACTATAAGAATATCGGTTGATGTCGGAGATTTAATATTCCCGGTGACAAGATACTTATTGGTGTTTGTGATAAAAGTAAAAGTGTCAGATGATGTCTTAGAAAACTGCTGAATTGGGTTTGAAACGGAGTCAATTCTAATTGAACCGTTCGGGTCGTATCTGTAAACTGAACCATTGGCTTTTCCAATATAAGCGTAACCGATGCTTTCATTGGTAAAGAGCGGACAGTTTGGAAATGAACCATTTATGGGAACAGTCTGACCGTTAAACAAAACAGAAGCGTCGGAGAGAGTAACTAAATATTTAATAGCTCCAATATCAATGGAGGCTGGAATGTATTTAGCGGGAATGTTTAAAGCTCCGTTCGGAGAACTCGGATTAATCGGATTTCCATTGCTGAAAAATCCGAATGTCTGACCATTCGAGTTTACAAGTATTTCATCACCAGGATTTCCGAGATAATCAAAAGCAATTGCCTGGGAGTTACCGGTTGTATCCTGCCCAATATCTTTTGGAAAGCCTGCAATCGGGCTAATTTGAGGAACACCTATAGATACGGTAAATGACATCAGGGTATCCATTGTACTGAAATCTTTTATGAAAATATTATTATTCGATTGCGAATAGCTCAGAGTATTAGGATATGAAGTCGGAGTAAAAGCATTCTGATAAATTGAAGAGGGGACTTCATGATATCCGTTAAACCAGTAATCAACTGCGGTTCCGTCTCCTGTAATGTTTCCAAACGGAGTGGAGAACGTTACTCCGATTTCCTGTGCTCCTTTAGCTTCTTCAACATCTACTCCTCTGTGAAAAATATCATTATTAATTGAATTTGTAGCAAAGTTTGCATCAATTACATTTTCATCTATATGCCATATTAATACACCGCCTCTGTAATTGAATTCGCTGTTAATCAGGCCCGGAAGACTCCAGTCGAATGTTTCCACGTCAATTAGGTTCCCATTAATCCTGTACAAACTTGCATATGCATTTGAATAGAAAAATCCGTCTTCGAGGTCCTGCAGATAAACAGATGAATCATAAAAGTTTCTGTTTCGGGTATAAAGTGTCTGCCCATTATTTTCCGGATCCCGGTTCCGGTTTTCAATAAGAAAATATTCCTTACTACTCATAAGCACTTTAAAAACGGTAGAGTCGCGCTGGATATTTTTTGAACTGGTGGGAATGTTAAATGTTTTAGAGCCTGATGAAATTACAACCGGCTCGACCCATCCTAAGAAGATTTTTTCCCATGCAGAAGGTTCGGGTGGAAAAATTCCGTTATAGCTGAATAAAGATTGTCCGTCCATTAATCCGAATCGTCCAATTGCAGTTACACCGGTTGCCGTGTTAAACAAATCGGGTAATCCAAGATAGCTACCGAAGCTTGCAGAAAGGATACCGTTCATTCCAAGCTCGACTAAAAAATTCCCCGAAGTCAGAGTAAGTTCTCTTAATTCCGTTGAAGGAATGATTAAAGAATTTTGTATCAAGAAACCTTCGGAAGTCTGGATTCCGTTATAGCTGTTTCCGTAGAATCCCTGAAGATTTTTAAGTCCCAGATAAACCGACGGAATATCATACGGAGTCGGATCGAAACCATATATGGAAGTCAGGTCTACATCCCTGCCTACTCCCGCATGAAAAATAACGAACGCCGTATTCGCCATGTTATATCCAGAAAAATTAACAAAGCTGTCAGCTCTTGACCATGAGTCCTGAAATAAATTTCCCAGCTTAATGTTGGATTCACCCGGCTGCGGGGAATACTGCTGCATTTGCTGAGGTAGGTTTATGACCTGTCCGTACAAATCATAACTTATGTTGAGTTTGCCTTTCGAAGCTTTGCTGAAATAATTTTTTAAAAATTTCAGGTGATCGGCGAAATAAGCACTGTCGTACGGGGGCGAATCAATTACAGTATCCATACCGGTGGATGGATTGTAATATTTGTTTGATAAATCAAACAAACCGTTGCCGGAAGATCTGGGGTCATTATCCTCAACAAACTGAACCAGTATTGCAACTACCTTAAAAGAATCAACTCCTTTAATGTAACTCTTAGGTGAAGAGTAAAAATTTTCATCGCCGAATTTAATCGGATGCGACAGGGAATATGCAGATTTCTTTTCCTGAGACATTGTGATACCGGATACAAGGAAAATGGAAGCTAAAATAAAAAACACATTCTTAGAATTCATCAGGAATTAATTGTATATTAAAAACCATAGCTCAAAAAATGAACTATGGTTAATTTATTTAATTTCAATAATTTTGTTTAAAAGGCAACAAGCAAACCAAATCTGAGAGTATTTGCAAGCGGATGTTGTTCCTCGATTGTACTTATATATCCGAAGTCAAATCCATACAAGTCATATCTGATTCCGGCTCCAAGAGTGAAAAACTTTCTGTTACCGTATGACGGGTCTTCATAAAAATATCCTGCTCTTAAAGCAATTAACCGTGGATTTCCATACCAGTATTCAGCACCTATTGAAGTTTGAATAGACTGAAGTCCGTCTCCCCAGGAAGTAAATAATGCTTCATAGAAGGGATCAACTTCGCCGGGAGTACCTGGAATAATTTCTCCGTTTTCAAGTGTATCTTCTTCGACAGCAAGAGTCCTGTTTACAAGTAATTTTGTAAAATCAGCGGTAATGACCAATGAATTAAACTGTGAATTAAGGACTTCATATCCTATTCCAAGTCTTAAATTTTGAGGTAAGGGATCAGCCTGGTCAGCATCTACATAAGATATATTGGGACCCATATTAGACAAGTTTAAACCGAATGTAAATTTATTGGCTAAAAATTTAGAGCCGCTGACAGGTTTAAACAAAGTTGATAATCCAAGAGCAGCTGAAATTCCTGTACCTGTACCTTTTTCATTACCAACGGTAAAATCATTCGGGGATAATCTGCTGTATATAAATGTTCCGGTAACCCCTCCTGCCCAGTCTTTGCCAAGCTGAGTTGCATAGCCGAGAGCCAGCGCCATTTCATATGCTTTATAATTTCTGTCGGGTTGAGAATTTCCAAACTCATCTGTAACAATAACTTCTCCGATATTCAGATAAGTAAGAGAAGCTCCTACGGTTCCGCTAATGCTTTTTATGTAACTCCTACCGGCGATATAATCATAAAAAAGATCTCCGATATTCAGTCCGGCCAGCCACGGGGAATGAGTAAAATTAATTTCGGTATATTTTTTCTGATAAGCTAATCCTGAAGGATTCCAGTGCATTGCAGTTGCATCATCGGCAATGGCAGTTCCTGTTTCTCCCATTCCTCCAAATCTCGAGTTGGGACCGATAAGCAAAAACGGAACACCCGTAGAAATCGCAGTTTGAGAGTATACTTCTGTGTTATTAAATGTAAAATTACTTATTACAATTAATATTCCGCATACAAATGCGAATTTATTTGTGAACATTAAATGATTCTCCTATTGATTTTATTTTAACTTGGCTAATTTTCCTGTTGTACTTTTGGAATAATTACCGTCTTCTGATTTTATTAATACTTTATAAATATATGTTCCGTTGGCAATGGCATCACCATCGGAATCAAGACCGTCCCATTGTAAAGAAACGAATTTATCTGTAATATTGGTTTTATTCAATTCTTTAATTAATCTTCCGCTCACTGTATATATGTTTATAGTCGCTGTCAGTGGCTCATCCAGGTTGTGCTCGAAAATAAAGTTTGTAACGTCCTGCATCGGATTCGGATAATTGTAAACATTCTCAAGAGCGAGAGAGCTGCTGTTTCTTACATCAAATTCAACAATAGTAGAATTGTAATTGTTATATGTGTCCCATGCTTTTACTTCAAGCTTGTATGTGCCGTTTGGAAGATCCTCCATCTGATACTCAACAGTCCCGTTTTGATAATTTGTTGTGCTAATATAAAATGGAGTCAGATCAATTTTTGTGTTCTCGTTTTCATTAACTATTGCTTCAATTTTGTGACCGATGGTTCCTGTAAAGTTAATTCCATTCTCATCGCTGAAATCTGCAATTAACTTAGGGTTTTGATTAACTAAATCGCCTGATCTGAAATTCCTGTTCCCCAAGTATAAACTTATTTCAGGTCCCGTAGAATCTGCTGCAGCTGTAGTATCCATTCCGTTCATTATAAAATTTTCAGAGAATCCTACTCCATCGGTTGAGCTGTTCTTAAAATAAGAAATGATTTTTCCACGACCGGAGTTATATGAAATATCTTTCGGAACCACAAATTCCACAAACCATCTTCCGTTTGTTACATTTGCTTTACCGGTATAAATAGTTCCTCCCTGTATTTTATAATTAAAGGGGCTTTCAAAATCGATAAAGGAAATGTTCTTATCAACATCATAAACCTGCAAATCAAGTGTACCGGAATAATCAGACCAAAATGATGAATCGGACTTTAATATACTGCCGGATATTTTAACCTTTTGCAAAGATTTCATTTCAAATACACTATCACCGGAGACATTGTTGATGCTGTCTATTTTAGTACGGTGCTGAGGTACACCTATTCTCAGAGTAGGATCACATAATAAAGCGAACTTAATATCGTTCTCAATATGCAATTCCTGTTTGACTAAAAATACGGCTTTACCCATTCTTAATCTTACTCCGTTAGAGTCACCGGTAAACAAAAATTGGTAAAGTTTATTGTTATAAATTGCATTCGGAAGGCTGTAAACCGGTCTAACAGCTGCCGATACACCTATAGCACCTTTATCTTTAAGAATCACTAATTGCTCTGCTGCGCTTAAATTAAAAGGATCATCCCACCTTGCAAGATCGCAGCTTGCAATTGTAAGAAACGGATATTTGTCTTTGTTTGTAAGTAAAGGAATGCTGACCTGTCTTTCAAAAATATGTTCATGTGCCCATAAATCAGTGCTTCCGTGACCTGTATAATTCATTATCAATCTTCCTTCATTCCAGTTCTTTATTATGTCTACGTTTGCTCCGGGTTTTCTTCTCCCCTGTGGAGTAATTTCAGATGGATAACTTGCAATGTAGATCTTGCTTTTTTTAATGAATTTAGGTGTATAGTTTTGAGCAACATTCTCGCATTGATCCGTATGAAGGCTGCCTTCACCTCCGTTAGTATGTTGAGTTGTCCAGCCGTCGTCAGCTACAAACGTTCCTGCATTTCTCCACTTATCAAAATTAAGTGGATTCTCATAACTGATAATTTTGTCTATAACAGTGTTTGCTTCATCCAAGGAGTTTATCGGAAGCCTGCCTGAACTGAAATCCGGCTGGCAATCTCCAATTGGAGCAGGATCATTCTGATCAATTTCCACAAGGAAATCATCTGAACAATAACTGTCAACTTCATTTGCAGATTCAGAATTCTTTTCGATTGGAAGTATCCAATTTTTTAGATTATTGTTGTATGAGTTGTAAATGTTTTTATAATCATAACTGCCGTCACCAAAAAACAAAACATATACAGGTCTTTCGCTCCAAAAATTAAAACCATACTTAAGAAAGTTTCTTACTGCTACGGGATCCTGAACACCGCCGGAAAATTCATTGTATATCTTCTCAACGTCTACAACGGAAGTATTAATAAAATTATTTCCGCCTAATTTTTCCCTGTGCGCCTTCAGCCTGTTAGCAGCTGACATGAATTCTTTAGGTGTAATAATAAGAAAACTCGAGCCAACGGCAAGTTCACCTTTCAGATTCTGATTCGGAACTCTTCCGGAAATAGAGGAAGGTGTTTTATAATTGTTGCCTCCTATTGTATAGTATTCTCTTGTACTTCCTGAAACTATGTCCGATTGAAATCTTAAATTGCCATTTGAATATGAAATCGGATTAATAATATTAACATCTTCATGTTTTGTCACATCATAAATTTTAATGTCCGGAGTGGAAAAATTATTAATCTGATATTCAACGGTTGAATTAACATCAGGTGAGTTAAATCTCAGGACATTGTTATCCGCAGAAAAAAACCTGTCATATAATATTTCAAGATAGTCGAAGTATCCTGCGACATTAGCAGAATTTCCGTCTGCAGAACGAAGCGATGCTTTAAAATTTACGTTTCTCTTTCCCGGTGCCAAAGGATAATTAACTCCATCTGGGTCATTGGAAACATACGCAAGATTGATGTGAGAGAATTCACCAAAGGACGGATATACATATTGAGTTATTAAAAATCCTGAACCTGAATTTGGATCTTCCAATCTCCACCACTCATCAAAAGTTGAGCCATTTCCAAAACGAAATCTTAAGTTAACATTACTGCCGTCCACATAACCTTTTAACTCCTTATTAAATACAAAACTTTCATTAACACTGATTCTCTGACTTACCCAAAGTAACCCTGTTGAGCCAAGATTATTCACTTCCGGTTCTTCAAACATTCTGTCCTTAAAATATGGCTGAGGATTCAGGCCTGAAACATTGGTGGAATTCTGAATCTGCATTCTCTGACCATTAACCCCCCCGTATGTTATCCAGTAGTAATTAACTTTGGAATAATGATTTATCACGTGATTATAGGTTTTGCGATTGGGATCGGAATCATACTTCCAGTCACCCGGTGCTTTACCGTAAAAAACAACATAATCATTATCGTTAAACTGTCCGTCATCTTCACCCGAGATATAAATTTTATTTTCAACAAGATCAACAGGGGCAGGTGTTAAATTCCCGAAAGGAAGTTCATTGCCGTCATTTCCGTAAATTTTTATAGTTCTCGGATCAATATTGCCTGTATTTATACCTGCGTTCTGAAGATAATTTTTGTCAAGCCGGTACATGCCGGTTTCCCTTATCTCCATTTTATAAAAGTCACCCGATGCAAGCACACTGTTTGTTAAGTTAAAGTCTTTTTGTGAATTAAATTCATGAGTTGACCATCTTGAAGCGATCTGAAAATTAACAGCAAGATTATCAAAAAATCTTACTTCTTCTCCGCTCAATTGTCTGTTTAAATAGACCGGTGCGTCTGCGAAAGCAACTCTGACTCTTAGGTATGAATACTTTCGAACTGAGTTTGTAACAGGATTATACTGAACCGGATGTAAATTTATATATCCGAAATACCTGTTCCTTAAAGCTCCTTTGTTAATCACTTCTGCAGCTTCTCTTGGATAAAAGTTATTATCGTTATAAATGTTTTCATCTCTGTTGTAAACCGGCTCAAAACCTTTGTTATCTTTTGATTTTTTGTAAGTCGGAACAGGTTTTATTTCCATGTTCTGAATATCTTCGTATTTCATATCAACTATTTCAACCCTGTTTTTGGAACTACCCGGAAAGAAGACAGGGAATGTTCTGATTTTAATATCAGGACTTCCGTACTTGCTGTCATTACTTATACCCATTTCGAAATCAACGTCGTCTGTATATTTTGGGTAAAGCTCCAATTCAATTGATGACTCAGTTAAGTTAATTATTTTATAATCAGAAACTGCAACTTCGCTTTTTTCCTGAATTCTTTGAGAAAATCCGGAATTCAATGAAAGGACGAATATTATTAATATCAGATTGTAATAAACAGGTTTATTGGAAATTATGATATTCTTTTTATTCATAAAATTGTTTTGGAATTAATGTTAATTTCGGAGAAATAACTACTAAACTAACAATTATTATTCAAAAAAATTACAGATATTCTGAACGTTTTTATATAAAAAATAAAACCATTTTCCAAAGATATATGCGTATCCTTAAAAAATGGTTTTAAAAATTATACATAGAGATAAAATAAAATTTACTTAAAAAATTAATATCAAATCTCTATATATTATTTCCTTGTTGTTTTAGTTTAAAATAAGACATGCAAATATATTGTTAGTATGCTCTAAAGTCAATGTCAAATAATTTATAAGGACTGTCCGTGAACTCTCTTTTTTGTAAGACCCATTTTTTCAAGTACATCAAGATGGTTCAGCGCGTTTTTTGCCGCTTCCTGCTCGGCTTGTTTTTTGGATTTGCCTTTTCCTATTCCCAAACTTCTTTTGTTTACAAATACTTCGACAGTGAATAGTTTATTGTGTTCCGGACCTTCCTCTTTTATAATTGAATATTCAGGTATAAAATCAGTATGCGCCTGAACGTATTCAAGAAATTTGCTTTTATGGTTTTCGTCGAATTGATTAAGCCATTTAATGTCAAGCTTTTTAAATATTTCTTCATTTAGAAATTCCTTAGCGGCATCATATCCTGAATCCATGAAAACCGCTCCGACAATGGATTCATATGCGTCTGATAAAATTGTATCATAGCCTTCTTCTATTGACTTTTTAGCTGTAAATGAAGCAAGAAGGAAATTCCCGAGCCCGATATTTTTAGCTCTCTCTGCAAGAAATTTTTTATTCACCAGTATTGAACGGAACTTCGTAAGATCACCTTCTTCATTGAGAGGGAAGTTTTTGAATAAATATTCGGCTACAACCAAATCCAGCACAGCATCTCCGAGAAATTCAAGTCTTTCATTCGAAATTATTCCTATTTTTAAAGGGTTGCTTTTTACCTTGAGATATGAGCGGTGTGTCAGTGCAGTAATGAAATAATTTCTGTCGATTATTTTGTAATGAATGGCTTTTTGAAAACTTTCAAAATCAATCTGGAATACAGTGCTCGAGATTATGCCGTCTTTTTTTTCCTGTCGCTCTTTTTGAAATGGAATGAATTTTCTGAGGCTTTTCTTAAATAAATCAAACATAGATTTCACTAATGGCATATACGAATTTTACTCTTCGTATTTTTTAAAAACCAGCGCCGTGTTATGACCTCCGAATCCGGAGTTTTCAGATAAGACGGTTTTGACGTCATGCTTCAATGCAGTATTGACAACATAATTTAAATCACATTCAGGGTCTTTTTCTTCGTAGTTAATTGTAGGAGGAATAATCCCGTCTCTTATTGTGAGTATGGCAGCTATTGCTTCAATAGCGCCTGCTGCGCCGAGAAGATGTCCAATCATGGATTTTATAGAATGAACTGGAATACTGTAAGCTCTGTCACCGAAAACATTTTTTATCGCTAATGATTCATTTTTATCATTGTAGTATGTTGAAGTGCCATGTGCATTTATCACATCAATGTCATTAATTGTAATGCCGGAGTTCTGCATCGCGGCTTTTATTGCTCTGCCTACACCTTCTCCTTCCGGAGCAGGTTCGGTAATATGAAATGCATCTGCTGTAAGACCGAAGCCGGTAATCTCAGCGTATATTTTTGCGCCTCTGGCTTTGGCAAATTCAAGTTCTTCCAGTACCAATGTTGCTCCTCCTTCCCCCATAACAAACCCGTCACGGTTCTTTTCAAAAGGTCTTGATGCCTTTTGCGGAGCTTCATTTCTTGTAGATAATGCTTTCATTGCATTAAATCCACCGACTCCCATAGGGCATATCACAGCTTCAGAGCCGCCTGTAACCATTATATCTGCATCTCCTCTTTCAATAAGCATCACAGAATCGGCTATTGAATGGGCTGATGTAGTACATGCGGAAATAGTAGCATAATTAGGTCCTTTCAATCCGTACTGCATGGAAATTCTCCCGGCAGCTATGTCGGCTATCAGCATTGGAATAAAGAACGGACTAATTCTGTCAGGAATACCAGCACGCTTATATAAATTGTTCTGCTGATTATGATATGTCCACATTCCTCCAATTCCTGAACCGTAGACAACTCCCGCTCTTTCATGATTTATTTTTTCTAAATTTAAACCGGAGTCTTTAACAGCTTCTTCCGATGCAGCTAAAGCATATTGAGTGAACGGGTCAACTCTCTGAGATAGTTTCCTGTCCATGAAATTAAGCGGATCAAATCCTTTCAGCTCAGCAGCAAATTTTGTGTCAAATTCAGTTGTATCAAAGTATGTGATATTATCAACACCGCTTTTTCCGTTAACAAGATTTGTCCAGAAATCCGGTACATTTAATCCTACGGGGCTTACAACTCCAAGACCTGTTACAACTACTCTTCGTTTCATTGAAATAGGATAAAATTAATATTTACTTAGCAGCTACTTTTTCGGCAATATAATTCACTGCATCCCCGACTTTCTGTATTTTTTCTGCATCTTCATCAGGAATTTTGATATCAAACTCTTCTTCAAATTTCATAACTAACTCTACGGTATCTAAAGAATCTGCGCCAAGATCATTAATAAATGATGCATCAGTTGTTACTTTTGATTCTTCTACACCTAATTTGTCTACTACTGCCTGTTTTACTTTGGATTCGATTTCTGCGTTTGTCATTTAAAATTGGTTTTTTAAAGTTTATAAAAAATTTTAATATGCAATATAGCTAATTCATAAAATCTTTTAAAGATAATTTATTCTTCGTTTCGTTAAAAAAGAAAAAGAGTTTTATACAATAAAATTCAGCTGAATCTCTATTTTGACATATCTTCTAATTTAAGGCTGTCTATTTTTTGTTCCAGCGCATTTCTCATGCTGTCCAGTTTAATCTGGAAAGCTTTTAATTGAAGTTCCCTCTGGATCAGATTATTCTCTTTACTCAGGATACGTGTTTCTCTTGAGTCCATAGTCTTTTCAAATTCTTCTTTATTCCAGTATCCGAGATCCTCAAAGTATCCTTTGAATAAAAAATTATGCTTTAATGCTTCCATGTTCTGATAAAAGCTGAATGATCCCAATTCAAGATTTGCAGTTGTCTGATCAGTATTTTTGATTACACTTTTAATGTTATTTGCAAATACCGTATCAGTCAGAAGAGTACCGACAAGACTTTGACTTGAATTCATCTTTCTTGTAATGTCTTCAACATTACGGACAATGGAATCTACACTTCCCTGCATCTTTACCAGATCACCGGTTACAAGATCAACGGCAAATGAAGCTTTGCTGAGAATATTATTGATGTTTGCCGTAGAACTTGCAAAGCTCTTCATTAATGAGTCAAGATGATCGTATATGCTGCTGCTGTTTACAAGTTTGCCCAGTGTGCCTTCTCCGTTATTGACTTTACCTACTATGTCACTAACACTTTCAACCAGTTCGTTGACTTCTTTTGTGGATTCATTCAGATTGTTAATAATATCGCCAATAGTCAAAGGTTTTACAGAATGAAGCGAATCTCCTTCTTCAATTGAAGGTGATTCCGGTGTGCCTGAGCTTATTGTCAGAACCTTGTTCCCAACAAGTCCGTCTGATACTATGGATGCTTCAGAATTTTTTTTTATAAATTTCTGAACATCCTTTATTATGCTCATATTTATTTTAACTTTATCAGAAGAGACTATGTCAATAGACCTGACAGTACCGACATTTATTCCTGCAAACTGAATTGAGCTTCCCTGAGAAAGTCCGCTTACATTTCCGAATGTTGCATAAATGTCGAAAGTCTTCGTAAAAAGATTATCTTTACTTCCTATGTAAAATAATGCAAATACGAATAATGCAATTCCTGCAAAAATGAAAATCCCTAGTTTTAAGTATTTGGATTTTTTCTGATCCATAATTTCTGATCTATATTTTGATAATGAAATCTTTTTTTTCTAAATATCTAATTGATGTTTAACTTAATTATCTTCCGGAAAATTATTTCTTACGAAAACTCAAAGAAACCTTTTACAAATTCATCTTCTGATTTCTCCAGTTCTTCATAAGTCCCTTCAGCAGTAAACTCTCCGTTTTTCAAAACCACAATACGGTTAGCCACAAGCCTTGCACATGCCATATCATGAGTCACTATAAGTGATGTTACATTCAATTTTTTCTGCATGTTCAGTATGAGCTCACTAATCTCATTTGAAGTAAAAGGGTCTAACCCTGTAGTCGGCTCGTCATATAAAATTATTTCCGGATTCAGCATAAGAGTTCGTGCAAGACCGATCCTTTTTTTCATGCCTCCCGAAAGTTCTGATGGCATCTTATCAATTGCACCTTCAAGTCCTACATTATTTAGTTGTTCCATAACTTTTTCAGTAAGATCTTTTTTTTGGTATTCAGGCTGGCGGATAACAGGAAATTCAAGATTCTGTCTCACTGTCATAGAATCATACAAGGCTCCGCTTTGAAACAGGAATCCAATCTTTATCCTGAGTTTATTTTTTACAGTCTCCGGAAGTTCCGTTAACTGTTTACCGAATACTTCAATGCTGCCTGAATCAGGCTCAAGAAGTCCGATTATGCATTCAAGTATAACTGACTTACCTGTTCCTGATCTGCCCAGCAGTACTACAGTCTCACCTTTTTTTAAACTAAGATTGACATTCTTAAGAACATCGAGTTTTCCGAATGATTTTTTTAAATCAGTAATCTTTAATACTACAGCGTTTTGAATTTTCTTTTCGGAGTTGTTTGAATTTTCCTTTGCATTATCTTTGGAAATGTCCGAATTATCTTTTTCTTCGCTGCTGTTGTTGTCCATATTTTCCTGACTTTGTCCCATTGTTAAAATAGAATTGAAGTTAGCTGCACCATGATCATGTCGATTAAAATTACAAGCAATGAAGAAATTACAACTGCCGTATTGGCAGCAATACCCACACTTTCGGTTCCCCGATCGGCATTATATCCTTCATAGCATCCCACTAACCCAATACTGAATCCGAATACAAATGTCTTGAATGTAGCAGGAAGTATTTCCCGCATTTCTATATTGGAAAATGAATTCATAAGAAACAGTTTCAGACTCATTTGGTTTGTCAGATTAAGCGCGATAAATCCTCCGAGTAAAGACATAAAATCGGAAAGTATCACCAGTATCGGCAGCATTAAGGTTGCTGCGGTCACTCTTGTGACTACTAAATATTTAAAAGGATTGCATCCCGAAACCTCCATTGCATCTATCTGCTCGGTTACTTTCATGGAGCCAAGTTCAGCTCCAATACCGGATCCTATTTTACCGGCGAATATTAACGATGTTATTACCGGTCCAATTTCAAGAATGACTGCCAGTGCAACCATTGAAGGAACCAGTGATGCAGCACCGAATTTTTCCAATGTCGGTATTGACTGCAATGAAAGAGTGAATCCTATTATTATACCTGTAATGGCAACCAGCGGAAGAGACTTGTAACCGATTGCATACATTTGTTTCAATGTTTCATTAAATTCATATGGAGGCTTGAACACTTCTTTGACATTTTTGAATGCAAAGACTGTCAGTCCGGCAATTTTAAGGAAAAACTCCACTGTACCTTTGGGAAGCTTTATCTTAAATTTTACCGGCTTAAGATTTTCCTGTATTTGTGTACTGCTAGCCATTTTTCTTAAGTTACTAGTTGCGAGTTACGAATTACGAATTACGAATTACGAATTACGAATTACGAATTACGAATTACGAATTACGAATT
>CAYNTN010000015.1:0-51335 GCA_964399995.1 uncultured Ignavibacteriaceae bacterium | reverse complement strand
AACCGTCGTCGTTCACATCACCGGCTGAAGAGACTTGAAATCCGAAGTTGTTGTTCACTGCAACACCTGTAATAGTGACATCAGGAACTGTGTTCATGATCATGCCACCGAAGTAAATATAAACTCTGCCGGTATTTGAAGAATAATTTGGAGCTCCGACGATTATATCGGAGTAACCGTCGCCGTTAACATCACCGGCTGAAGAGACTGAATTTCCGAATCTGTCTCCGTTGTTAAATCCGTTGAATATCTTTCTCTGCATGGCATCGCCTCCGGGGTCTTCCGCAAACTGCCGGGAATTCTCAGAACCGCTCTCCGGAATGATCCTGTTTCCGTTTTCGTCACGGAGATTGTTGAGCCAATCCTGTGTGACTCCCTCCGGAAGCGAATCGCTGTTCGAGTGCGGAGTGTTTGGAGTGTGTTGAGTGTTTGGAGTGTTTCTATCTTGTGAAGTGAATTTCATACCGTTTTCACTTCTGATCCGGCTTGCAGACAATTCTGCGGTTAGGAAAAGATTCAAGATAAAGATAACTGTTATTGAAATGAGGTAGTTAATTTTTTTCATTCTATTATGGGGTAAGTTAATTAAGAAATCAATTTTTATTGCTGACGAACAAATCTTATAAATCTTATAAATCTTACAAATCTTATAAATCTTACATTATTTAATTGTTCAAAATTATTAATTTTAATATTTACTTCCTAAGAGATTCACATTCAGGTATCTTTAAGAAAATCTGCCAAAAGCTGTATTTTCTTTTGCTTTTAAAATAACTTTCACTAAAATATTCATTTTCGATAATGTTAAAGAGCAGCGTACTTGAGCTTATAAGGAGCTTTTCAAACGCAGACATTAGCCGGTTTCACAGTTTCATAAGATCTCCTCTTCAGGTGCTTGGTTTCAAAAACGACTACAATAAATTCCCGAATAATAAAATCTGAGTTACTAAGTAATTGAACTTCTTAACTGATGTGTTTAAATGGTTTAAATGATGGAATTGAGAATTACGAATTAATTGTGATTGGGTTTGATAATATTTGCTAAGTAATAAACAATTTAAGTTATCAAAATAAAGGATATGCTTGCTATTAATGGTATTTACGACGGGAAAAAAGTTATTCCATTAGAAGAACTTCGGTAATGCTTGATTCTCTTACGACCGATGCCATCCCTTTGATTCTTACTTTAAAATTTTTCAGTTCATATCCTGAGGGATGGCATCGGTAATGCTTGATTCTCTTACGACCGATGCCATCCCTTTGATGCTTACTTTAAAATTTTTCAGTTCATATCCGGAGGGATGGCATCGCGGTAATGCTTGATTCGACCGATGCCATCCCTTTGATGCTTACTTTTTAAAATTTCAGTTTACATCCGGAGGGATGGCATCGGTAATGTCTGATTTGGCATCGGTGGTATTTAACATATCCTTATGAAATTGAATAAACCTTTCTCTATCACCAAATAATTGAATTACATCGTCTCTTTTTAACTTAGTTTTGGAGTCGCTTAGAATAGTATTGTATGAGCTCCATTTGTAATGTTCTATTTCCTTGCAGATTCGATGATGAACAGGATTGCAATGAACATAAAAAATAGCCCTTAGCAAGTAATTATTATCAGAAATAAGCTTCCTCCTGAATGGCTTCAAAAATAAGCTTCCGCTGCGTCGCTGTTGCTTATTAAAAGCTTGTGAATATGTGATGAAAAGTTTTCGAAATTGTTCGGATATAACTTCTCCTTCACTCTTGGTTTTAATAACAAAATGGAAATGGTTTGGAATCAAACAGTAGGATAAAGTATCGAGATGATCTGAAAGAAATTCGTCATACTTTCTTAGAAAATACCGATAATTTTTTTCGGAATAAAAGATTCTTTCATGATTGTTTCCTCTGTTGTAAATATGATAGTAGGAGTTTTGAAGTAAGGGCTGCGTGTTTTTGTTCACCGATGTCATTTCCTGTTCACGTTATCTAATTATCAAAAATAATCAAACCTGATCAAAATATATTTTGAGGATATTTTTTTCAATTCCAGTTATTATCCCTTCTCCATACCGATGCCATCCCATTGATGCTTAGGGATTGCATCGGTAATGCTTGATTTTCTTACGACCGATGCCATCCCTTTGATTCTTACTTTAAAATTTTTCAGTTCATATCCTGAGGGATGGCATCGGTGATTCCCGCTGTTAACAGTGCCGCCTTTTATAGGCAAACCTGAATTTAAGAAGTTTGAAGAACTAAACCCAGAAGAAATTGAGTCGGAACTTGACCGCTTGCTTGAAACATTTGAAAAAGAATCTGTTTCAATTTCCTTTTGCTGTGATTACGATGATGAAATTATATACAGATTTATCACAGAAGAATTATTTGAAGAAGAAATTGATGATATCCGGATACATTCAGCATGACAAAAAGGAGTGTACTTTAGTAATCGTCATTATTCTTAACGAAGGAAGTAAGGGTACAATACTTATTTCCTATTATGATATTGTAATGCTTTAATTTTTGATTTATCTTAGGTATAAAATAATTTTATAAACACATAATTAAATTATCATGCCAAAATATTTAGTAAATGCCACTTATACCGGAGAAGGTATAAAGGGAGTAATTAAGGAAGGTGGTTCAGCAAGAAAAAAAGCTGTAGAAAAGATGGCATCCGATTTGGGAGGTAAACTGGAAACATATTATTTTACTTTCGGTGATGATGGTGTTGTTGCGATATTTGATTTGCCTGACATGGCATCTGCATCGGCTGTTATATCAGCTATTAATGCAAGCTGTTGTGCAAATACCAGAGTCAGCATTCTGATTACACCGGAGGAATTGGATAAAATCGCAAACATAAAAGTAAACTACAGACCGCCGGGAGAATAATTCCGTTGCCGTGAATCGCTGGGGCTGGAAACGAGTATGGTTTGAATTAATCCAATAATCCGTTTTTAAATGAATCCAAATTCAGACAGTGTGATTGGATGCTTCACTTCGTTCAGCATAACGGAATCTATTTAGCGACGAGTATTTGACTTTTGAATTTGTTTTCCAAAAGCATTTGCTAATTTAATAACAATTCTATGAGTTATGGAATACTTTGACAAAGATGGATATGAAATTAAATTTGTGTAAGGAGAAGTGGACACACATAAAATACTTCCATCCTAAAATGGAATATTGTATGGATTACATCAATGAAAGCCTCAGTTCACCAGACCTACTATTGAGCGGAAAGAAGATGAAGTTTTATCAGTAAGAAGTTTGATAAACTCCCGTAACTTTTAACAAATTCTGTGTTATGGTTTAAAAGATGTATGTATTAGCAAATGACGGGTTTATTATTACTTCTTATTTTACAAACAGGATTTCAAAGCAAAGGAAAGTAACAAAAAATCACATGCGTCCAGGAGGTTTGCCTAAGAAATCTTTAAAATACAGACTTAGAAATAAACCAAAGACTATATTAAATATTAACGGGAGACTAAATTAAAATCGGCGGAAGATTTCGCGTGAACTCTTCTTAGCTGAGCCTCGATTTGTTTATTTTTGTTTCTTCTTACCCTCCAATAGTACCTGTCCTGACCTTTCCGGCTCGCTTGTAACAGGCAATAATAACTCCGCTTGGTGTAAAAGTACTTTCCATTAAGGTAAATGTTGCAGGAATCGCGCCATCGTCAAACAATTTTTTTCCTTTACCAAGAATCAAAGGGTGAATCTTGAGCCGGAGTTCGTCCACCAGGTCATTCTTAAGCAGCAGTTTAACGAGTTCACCGCTGCCCCAAACTTGAATGCCAGAACCTTTTGAGTTTTTGAGCTTTTTAATATCTGTCAAACTTTTAATGAATACTGAATTTTTCCAAATTGACTTTTTCAAGGTCCGTGACAGGACGTATTTTGTGCCATCGTTAATACCGGGCCAAAAGTCTGCATGTGCAGGCCAGTAGTTTTCCCAAATCTTAAATGTTTTTCTGCCCAAAAGATAATCTGCAGGTTTTAGTTCCTCTTTCACGACCTTACCATAAATTTTGTCACCATAAGGTGAAGTCCATCCGCCATATTTGAAACCGTCTGATGTATCTTCACCGGGTCCCCCGGGTGCCTGCATTACTCCATCTAAAGTAATCATTGATAAGACGATTATTTTTCTCATATTATTTTACTCCTAATTGTAATCTATTTTTTAAAAAGCTTCTTCAAATCCGAGATTTCATACCCTTTAATGTTAATCCTTCAATATAAAGTCACTGCGATTTATACTAAAGGTCCCGGTAGTTCCTCAATTTTTAAGATGTGTTAGATTTAGATAAATCCCAAATCAACTACTCCCACTTAAACACCTTCACTGCAATCGCATAAACAACAATACCCCAGATCAATAAAATCACAATGTCATACCAAACATCCAATATACTCGCGCCTTCAAAAGATATTTTTCTTAATGCTTCATTGAGATAAGTTAGCGGTAATGCGCGGCTGACAGGCTGCAGCCAGTCGGGAAAATTTGAGATGGGAAAGAATGTACCGGCGAGTAAGAACTGAGGCAGTGTAATCAAATTTGCTATCGGCGGAACTGCACTTTCATTTTTCGCAATTCCCGATACTACAAATCCGAATCCGAGAAATACTATCAATGCTATGATAGAAAGTAGAATCATATTTATAAAAGTAACAACACCATTCACAAGTGTAAAACCAAAGAAGAATGTTCCAATCAGAATTATTATCACAGAACTGAATATAGAAAAGATCAGCCGGCTCAGCGATTCTCCGAGTATTATCTGAGCTTTGTTGATTGGCGTGGCAAAGAATCTTTTTATTACAAGAGTTTGTCTTAAGCTGATGAATATAAAAGCTGTACCGAAAACTCCTGCGCTTAAAAGCGAAAATCCAAGCTGCCCCGGAAGTATGAAATCAATGGTCTTAAATTTTCTTCCTTCTACAACTTCTTCCTTTAATTCAGTGACCGGAACTTTACCTTTCGTCATTTCAAGATTCTGTTTATTAATGATATCATTCAGCATCATTTTAAAAACAAAACCTCTTTCCGGAGATGCTTTCGTAGTCTTCAGTTCTATTTCTAAAACTCCTTTTTCATTTTTTGTAAAATTAACTATTGCATCAATTCTGCCTTTTTCAAGTTCAGATTTCATTTCATCCGCAGGCTTATCCTTGATCAGATTAAGCGTAGTAATTTTCTCTAAACTCTGAAAAACGGGATTACTTAAATCCGAACCTTTTTCAACTGCTACATCAATCCTGAATCTGCCTCCGCTGATAAAACCGAATACAATAATGAATATCAGCGGAAACACTAAGTTGAATACAACTGCGGAAGGGTTTCTTAATATTGAATGCAAGCTTGCAACCGTAATCGCAAGCATTGCTCTTAACTGACTGTAGTTTTTCAATTCATTAGTTAAATTAAAATTTATAGCTGACGAATTCTGAATTTGAAATCGTTAATTTTTTAATTTGAATTAATTCTTATTCAGCTTATGAGAGTTAACAATTCTGTCAGCTAAAGTTAATTTACAAACTTATAAGCATCTGTTTACTTTTTCAACTGAAAATTAAACATCGCAGCTTTACTTTTCTGTCTTTCTAACATCATTGAAGAATCCATTTTAGATTATTTACTTTTCTTAATTCCCGGCTGAAAGTTGTAACAGTATTAAAAAAAATTAAAGCCATATGAATCTCTTCATATGGCTTTAAAAACTGTCGACTTTAAATTATCAATTACTTAAGGAGAACCATTCGCTTAGTATCACTAAATCCGTCTGCAGTTAATGGATTCGCTCCGCTCACCACAAGCTTATAAAAATAAGTCCCGCTTGGCAATCCGCTTCCGTTAAAGTCAACTTCATAAGTTCCGGCATTTTGTTTTTGATTTACTAAAGTTGTTACTTCCTTTCCAAGTATATTAAACACTTTCAGTGTAACAAAAAGGTTTCCTGTTATAGAGTAACTAATAACAGTAGCCGGATTAAACGGATTCGGATAATTCTGTCCAAGCGAAAACATTTGTGGCGCTGTATTGCTGATGTTAGCTATCCCTACCGGATTCGTTGACATTATCACTCTCATTGACCACTGTTTTAATATTCCGGTATTGTCCGTTGCCCTATCATAAATTCTGAGTATCCAATCGCCGCTTGCGGATATACCGGTAAATGCTGATAGCGGACTATGAGGTCTGAATGTTCCCGTAAAAGGAGCCGATCCACTTATTATCGGCTGACCTGCTGAATCATTTAAAACCGTTCCGATAAAATTATCGCCGCTTCCGCCTGTACTGTATATTAACGTATCGGTAATACCGTTGTGTGTTAAATAAAATTCAAGGTCCGAAACGTTTGTGTGAAGAACGGTATCAATTTCAAGATTGATATCATGTATTAAATAGGAAGTGTTATCCGTGCAGTTAACAAACAGCGTATCCATTGTGTTTTGATTATCATTTATCTGTAAATTCAATGCATCACGCGAATACTCTGTTATGAAATACGGCGATTGTGTGTAAAGCATAGTCAGCATGTCATAAGTATCCGCATTTAATCTTGCCGACCTGCCCGTAATATACATGTTGCCGTTGTTATCTATTACATGACTATGAGCTAATGATGTCCAGTCACCTTCATAAGTTAATGCCCAGACCGGATCTCCGAAAATATTATATTTGGAAGCATATGATTTGTACGGAGTCAGCCAGCTTACACCCGAAATATATACATTACCAAGTCCGTCAATTGATAAACTGTTTCCATTGGAATTCCCGGGGTCTACACTAGTATTGGTTCTTACCCATAGAGAATCGCCGTTAGAATCATATTTCCCTACGAATGTACTGAATACACCTCTACCGTAAAGATAAAAAAATCCCGTTGCATCTGTTTCAATATCATGGACATTTGAGTGGCTACGGTATTTTGTCCATAATAAAGTACCTGAAGGATTGTATTTCGTGGTAATCATTAAATAATCCGGCCTTTGCCCCGCAACATAAATATTACCCTGATTATCTAAAGTAATATCGGACGGTACTTCATGTCCAGCGGTTACATTTGCCTGTCTCCTTATCCATTGAAGTACACCAAAGGAATTATATTTTAGCAGACAAATATTACGGTAGTAACTTGTCAAAAAATTGCTGTCACTTGCAACTGCTACATAAATATTGTTTAGTTCATCCGTAATAATTCCCGCTGCCTGATCATGACCTCCTGATACAGGTCCGTCAAAAAACTGCGACCATAGAACAACGCCACTGCTGTTGTATTTTACGGTTGCAACTCTGTAATTACCTAAATTGGCTGAATCCAAATATTGAAAACTCATGACAGGGTTTCCGAGACTGTCGAGTGCAAGCTTTCCGTTTGCGCTTTGTATGAAACCTGTGAGCTCAAAAGATCTCAGCCAAAGCTGAATTCCCGCATAGTTATATTTTATTAAGTAAACTTTCTGAGTTTGTTGAGATAAAATTGATTGTACTATTGAATAAATATTTCCATCTGCATCTGAAACTATTGCCTGCGGAGCATCATAATTATAGTATCCCTGCTGCCCGCTGAATACCGTTTGCCATAACATTACTCCGCTGCGATTGTATTTTGTGAGCGAAGCATCGTAACCGGTTATAGGACTGCTGATTGTTATGCCTGAAACAATAACACTGCTTGAATCGCCCTGGATTATATAATAACCCGTATCCGTGCTGTCAAAAGAATTATTAAAAACCGATGTCCAGACCTCGGCTACCTGTGAATTAGAATTCCCGGTTATTATTGCCAGTATTATGATTAGAGAATAATAAAAATAATTTCGTTTCATTTTTATCTCCTGTTAAAAAAATTCCCCGCGCGCTTCTAATACTTAGTAAGTATCCTAATGGCTTTAAGATGCTTTTTACTGAGAAGTGCAGCGGGGTAAAATAATCTCTTCACCTTAATCGCCATTAGTGATACAAAATTAATTATTTAATTTTTAACTCTGCAACTACACTTTTTCCTTCTTTTAGAAAATTACTTACGTAAATTATGAAACAGGATAATTCTTATTTTTTTACTATCTTTGAGAGTCTTAACTTATGCAAAACACAAAACTTATCAAGCTTCTTAAAACCTTTTCTAAAACCGAAATAGATAATTTCCGGAAATTTGTTGTTTCACCTTATTTCAATAAAAATAAAAAAGTCATTGCGCTTGCTGAATTAATTATTAAGCAATACCCGGACTTCGATTCGGATAAACTTAATGAAGAGCAACTTCATAACTCAGTTTTCAAAAATGAAAAATATGATTACTTTAAAATTAAAAACTTAACCTCGGATATTTTTGCGCTGGTTATGTCTTTTCTAAAATATCAATCGGTTTATTTCACTGAATTCACTCCCGAAATAAACCTCATCGTTAATCTGCGCTCCAAAGAACATAATGATCTGCACAAAAAAGCAATACTTGCCGCTGAAAAAAAACTTGAAAACGGAAAAATTAAAGATGGATACTATCTCTATAATAAATTTTTAATAGCAGATGAAAAACAAATCTCCGAAGCAAAAGATAAGCCAAACTCTACAAAAGGCATGCAGGATGTCTTCAATGCCCAGTTTGAGCTTTCTCTCCTTAACCTGCTTAAACAGTATTCCTTATTAACGCACGTGAGCATCGAAAATAATATCCGCTTTGAGCTCACTATGTATGATAAGATTTTGGAATATATTAAATCAGAAGAAAAGTATGAGAACATTACGCTTAAAGCATACAGGTTCATTATGCTCCTGCTTGCCGAAAAAGAAGTAAAATACTATGAGGGGTTAAAGAATATATATTTCAAATTCTATGAGAACCTTGACCCCGAAGATTCATATATGGCTCTCTTCTACCTCAACAGTTTTTGTGCCGAACGTTATAACTTATTCTCCGATAAAAAATATATTCATGAATTAAGGGATCTTTTTAAATATGCGTTTGAAAAAGATGCCGTTGCGCTCGGCTCTTTTCACTATCCCGACTTTGTCCATTACATGAAAATCTTTATCAGAGCCGGTGATTTTGATACTGCTGAAAAGTTTAAACGAAAATATTTTGATTTGATTGCGTCGGATCAAAAAGATAATGTTTTAAATCATACACAAGCCTTGTTGGAATATAAGAAAGGCAATTTCGAAACAGCACTCGGATATTTGTCTAAAGTGAACTATCCGGCTTTCATTATGAAACTTCAGGTGAAAATCACTCAATTACAACTGCTCATTGAAACAGAAAAGTTTGAAGAATCCAGGTTTGCTATTCTTGCATTTAAACAATTTCTGTTCAGAGAATCTGTAATTAGCAAAACTTATAAATCTATTATTTCCAAATTCCTCAAACTGTGCTTAGAGCTTGTTAAAATATGTGAATCAGACAGCTTAAAAATAAAAAAGAAGGAATTGGCTCTTTTTAAAAAATCAGCCGAAAGACTTGAAGCAAATCATTTCGGCATTCGGCTCTGGCTAATTGATAAATCTGAAAGCAATTAAATTACCTGCTTAAGCGAATATCAGTAGTCGTATAATTCATTATTAAAAATGCGGTTTCCCGAAGCAATACTAAAGACTCAAAAGTGTTTTTGTGAATTGTAGGAAGTTATATTAAAAAATTGAATCATAATATATTTTTAAAAACAATTGTCAACTATTCCCTGAGTTCTCTGCCTGTCAGATTCAAAAACACATCTTCAAGTGTCGCCAGCTTCAGCAGCTTTGGTCTTTCAAATCCTGATTTTATTAGATCATCAATCAGATTATCCGGAGTATCTATCGTTACAATTTTTCCGTTATCTATAATACCGACTCTGTCACACAATATTTCCGCTTCATCCATGTAATGCGTAGTCAGCATTATAGTAGTCCCTTTCTCACGGATTTTTTTAATCAGCTCCCAGAGATTTCTTCTTGCCTGAGGGTCAAGACCTGTGGTCGGCTCATCAAGAAAAATTATTTTCGGATTGTTTATCAGAGTTGTACAGATTGAAAATCTTTGCTTCTGCCCGCCGGAAAGATCCTTGAACTTTGATTTCTTCTTTTCCTGAAGATCAACAAGTTTAAGCATTTCATCTGCGTCAGTATCAACATTATACAACCCTGCAAACAATTCAATCAGCTCATTAAGATGAAGATTAGGATAATATCCTGCAGACTGCAGCTGCACACCGATTATCTGTTTAATTGCATTCTGATCTTTATCAATTGATAAACCGTCAATAATAACTTCACCTGAAGTTTTCTCGCGGAGAGTTTCCATAATTTCAAGAGTGGTTGTCTTTCCCGCACCGTTCGGACCGAGCAATCCGAAGATCTCACCTTTACTAACTTCGAAGCTGATGCCGTCAACTGCCGTAAGGTCATCGTATTTTTTAACGAGGTTGGAAACTTTTATTATAGCAGACATCAAAATCATTAAATTTTACTTTGGAAATTTCTTATATATATTTTTCCTGTGAGAAATAATAATAAATCTTATGGTTGCATTATTTATTAATTCAAAACCTATTCTAAAATTACCTAATCTAATTCTATAGTAATTTTGAAAACCTGTTAATTTCTTAACATTCTTTATTTGATTTTATATTTAATGCCTTCTCTATTTCAGATATTACCTCATTAATTCTGTTTGGGATGCCTGAATCGTTAACTTTGTTCAAACTCTTTAGAAAAGATTTATCAAACTCTAAAATCATTAACAACTAAATTTTTATACTCATAAATAGAATTTGGAGGCAGGAAAACTATTGAAAAAGAGGATTCACTGTTTGCATACTTACATGGGAAAGTATTTACACTTAATATTGATTGCGTACTTAATTTTATTCTCAAATTCTACTTTCCTGGTAATTGTAAATTACACATGGAAATAGATACAAATGAAAATTTGAATTCTATTTTTTCAGACCATTTAATTTTTTCATTACTTCTTCCTTTGTAACCAATTCGTTAGTTTTATTTTTATCCATGAGAATTCCAAGAGCAAAATCCTCAAATTGCTCTGCTTCCAATGAATAGACATCTCCTCCCAGTTCCTTAGCTAGTTTGTATAATTTTTTGTTAATCTTCTTATCTGCTTTAATTAAGATTGCATTCATTTATTTGACATTTGAAATTCGTAATTTGTAATTTATTTAAGATATGCCGCTAACCCATGCCTCCCGCCTTCCCTGCCGAATCCGCTTTCCTTGTAACCGCCGAACGGTGAAGCAGGATTAAACTTATTATATGTATTCGACCAGACTACACCTGCTCTTATTTTACTTAATGTCTTAAATATCTTCGAACCTTTATCAGTCCATACACCCGCAGACAGTCCGTAAAAAGTATTGTTTGCTTTCTCCACTGCCTCGGCCGGCGTTCTGAATGTCAGTATCGATAGTACCGGTCCGAATATTTCTTCGTTCGCAATCCTGTGTGACTGCGCGACATCAGAAAAGAATGTCGGTCTGAACCAGTATCCTCTCTGCGGTAATTCACACTGACTCTGATAAAAAGTTGCCCCTTCGTCAATTCCAATCTGTACAAGTTCCTTAATTTTATTCAACTGCATTTTAGAATTGATAGCGCCGACATCTGTATTTTTATCCAGCGGATCACCCACCTTTAAGGATTGCAATCTGTGCTTTAATTTTTTAATGACAAGTTCCTTCACGCTTTCCTGCACAAGAAGTCTCGAACCTGCGCAGCATACATGTCCCTGATTAAAATAAATTCCGTTTATGATACCTTCAATTGCTGCATCAAGAGGGGCATCTTCAAAAATAATGTTAGCAGCTTTGCCGCCGAGTTCGAGTGTAACTTTCTTATCCGTTCCTGCAATTTGTTTCATGATGATCTTTCCGACTTCAGTAGAACCGGTAAATGCAATCTTCTTTGTTTTCGGATGCTTTACAATCGCTGCTCCGGTTGCTCCGTCTCCGGAAATAATATTTACAACTCCGTCCGGAAGTTCAGCTTCCTGTATGACTTCAGCAAGTTTATACAATGTTAAAGGAGTGGTCTCTGCAGATTTTATCACAACCGTATTTCCGCATGCAAGAGCGGGTGCGATTTTCCAGGCAGCCATCAGTAAGGGAAAATTCCATGGAATGATCTGACCTGCAACACCGATTGATGAAACCTTTCTTCCGGGAAATGCGAGATCAAGTTTATCAGCCCAGCCGGCATAATAAAAAAAGTGAGCAAGTGATAATGGTATGTCAACAGTTTTAGATTCCTTCACAGGTTTTCCACCGTCCATGGACTCAATGACAGCAAACTCCCTCGCTTTCTCCTGTAAAATTCTTGCGATCCTGAAAATATACTTGCCTCTGTCACGAGGAGACATTTTGCTCCATACTTTGTCGTAAGCTCTTTCAGCCGTTTTAACGGCTTTGTCAACATCGCTTTCTGAAGCATAAGCAACCTTTGCAATCACTTCTTCATTCGAAGGATTTATTGTGTCAAAATACTTTTTCGTCTTAACCCATTTACCGCCTATAAATAAATCGTATTCAGACTTTAGTCTGATATGCTTCGGGTCTTCTATTGATTTTGAATAATTCCAAATCTGCTTTTTAACCGAACCGTTTGACTTGTAACCGTTTCCTTTGCCGTTGGTTTTTAGAAGGCTGCTGTTGGAGGTTGTCTTTGTACGGGATAGTGTTTGTGTTTTCATTGCAAAAAGTTTTCTTATAATAAGTTAGCAATTATAAGAGTTTTAATAAATGCTTTTTAAATTTGAATCCGGATAAAATTGCAATTTCCATCCAATCTCACAATCCCGAAAACGTTTCAAACAATTCCCTCGTCTCAGGATTTGAAGGTCTCGGTGCGTCTTCCATAATGATCTCGCCTCCCGGACCAATAAAAATAAATCTCGGAATTCCGCCGATCAAAAAATCTTTCATGATTTTTGTTTCCGGAGTAGATGTGTAGAGCTGAACTCCCTTCATCTTTTTTTCATTTACCATGGTTCTCCATTTTGCGGTATCTTCATCAATGCTTACGCTCATAAACACGATGTTCCTGCCGGTATAGTCTTCCTCCATTGTCTTTAAAAAAGGAACTTCATAAAGACACGGCTTGCACCATGTCGCCCAGACATCAATATAAACATACTTCCCCCTGAAATCTGATAGTGAAATATTCTTTCCGTTTATATCCGGGTAAGTAAAATCCGGCGCAATGTTTCCTTTTGATAATCTCTCCCTTGTTTCCTTTAATCTTAATATTTCTTTTTTCAGCGAATCATTGACGGCATTTTTGCTGAAATCATCAATTGCATTTTTATACCACTGCTGGTCTATCTGCTTGCTGTTCCTTTTCAGAAAATCATAAAGCATCATGTCCCTTAATTCGGGATTTTTGAACAGTTCATTAATCTTAGAATATTTGTTTGACATTGCATCGGTGGAAGCCTGACCGGACTTTCCTGCATCTTTCTTCATCAGATAATCTATGTAACTGTTGACAAGCTGTATGTATGATTTGTTATTCATTTCCTCTTTCTTATCAAATGGAATATTGCTAATGAAGTTAAAATAATTTTCATCCGGATTAAACTTTGACTCTTTGCCTTCAGCAGGAAGATTTGCCTTCGCATAATTGATTTTTAACCTGTAGTAATTGTAATCAAGATTCTTCATTTCTTCTTCTTTAAATCCAACCGGAATGTACTTTGAATCAGAAGGTAAACCCTTTATCAAACTCTCGACACTGTTTTTATAATTATCAACGGCTGAAAAATATGTATCAGAGTCGGATTTAATTAATTTCGCAAAATTAAAATTAAACTCATTGTTAATTATGGTTTTTTTCGAAAAGAAGTTGTTCAGCTCTGAGCCATTTCCGGTGATCATCAATGTACTCTGCGGATTTTCTGCATCAAAAGTCAAACCCAGTTCGAATCCCTTATCAAGCATAAGAAAAATTTCCTGCGTCTTATTAGAAATTATCAGATTGCTCTTTGCGGATTCACTTGTCTGCAATGTATCGGATTTAGAACCTGTCCCGTAAACAATTTTGTAAACTTTTAATGTATCAGGATTGAGCTTTGCTTTAAACTCACCCTTGTCACTCAGCTTCAGTGTGTCTGTCTTTGCTTCCGGATTGTCCCTTTCCCGGATTTCAATAAAGTCTCGGGGAGGATTTAAGATCTTACCTTTTATAATTACTTCATTTTCGTTTACATTTTCTTTATTACTGCAAGAGTAAAAAATTATTACACCGGCAATTAATATGAATTTAATTCCGGATTTTAATAGCATAAACAATGTGAATTTAAATGTCATTATGAATTTGCTTTGGATTTATTTAAGTAATATCATTTTCCGTGTCTGTGTGAACTCCCCTGCCGTCAGTCTGTAAAAATATATCCCACTCTCTAGCGATGACGCATCAAAGCCAATTTCATAAATTCCGTCTGAAATATTTTCATTTAGTATAACTACAATCTCCTTCCCCGTGATATTAAAAAGAGACAACACAACTTTTTGTTTATTATGAAAATTGTTTTTAATCTCAAATTTAATCTTCGTATTTGAATTAAACGGATTAGGATAATTTTGATGCAGAGAATAATTAATTGCCTGAGATGAACCTGAAATTATATTTACTGACCATGACCTGTTGCCGATAAACAGATCATCTATATTACACCAGAGTGCGTTCTTGGCTGGAATGTAATATCTGAATGCAATATAAATCAGCTGTGAAGAAAATTGCGATAGACTGAATTTATATTCCTTCCATTCATTATCAACCGTGTCAGTGTTGCTTTTTAAAGTTGCAAGATGTGTATGTGCATTTGCCGGCGACTGTGCCGAACAGATCCATATCTGAACCGAATCAAGATAGAACGAAATATTTTTTGTATTTCCAAGAAGAGCTTTGAAAATCAGGCTGTCTCCTTCTTTTATGCTCATGCTGTCTGTCCACACCCAGTCATCAGATATGTAGCTGCCGCCTTTTCCGGATAACCATGAAATGTGAAGTGCTTTTTTACCGCTGAAGGCTTGAGGTCTGTTTACAATTGTATCTCCGCCCAGTATCTGATTTGTATCCCTTACAGCCCAGCTTTTTCCAATTCCGAAAAAATTGCTGTCTGCATCAAGCTTCTTCCATCCTGCAGGCAGACTGTCGGGAATTGTTAAATTCAGATTTTCAAAGTCGGATTGAAATATGATTCTTTGTGAATAAACTGTACAGGGAATAAAAATCAGGATAAATATATATATCCAAAAATTATGTTTCATTATTTTCTCATAAAAAAATATTCATTACTCTTGATGGTTATTTGATTAGCGTCATTTTTCTTGTATCCTCAAAATTATCTGTTTTGAGTTTATAAAAATAAATGCCGCTTGAAAGATTTGACAACTTTGACGCGTCAAATGATACAATATGATCACCTGCCTGTTTGTATGAATTTACCAGTGTCTGTACTACCTTTCCCGATGTATCATATACTTTCAGCGATACAAAAGATTCCTTCTTTAATGTATAGCTGATTCTTGTAACGGGATTAAAAGGATTTGGAAAATTCTGGCTCAGTGTATAATCTTTGTTCTTATTCTTTCCGGGCTGAGCTGATTGTGGAATAATTAAAGGCAAAGTATTAAACTGGCTGAAAAGCACATTAAGCAATTCCTGATCCGTTGCGGCGAATAGCTGCTTCAGCACTGATGCATACACCTGCCTGAAATCATACTGAAAGTTCAGATTCCCGTTAACGAGATTTATTAAATCCGGATTGTTACCGTAGACTCCTTCATTTACAAGGTCTCCGAAAATCAGCATAGGAGCTGCCGTACCATGATCGGTTCCCGCACTTCCGTTTTCGTTAACCCTTCTGCCGAATTCGGATATTGTCATTCCTACAACACGGTTAACAATATTATTCAATTCAAGGTCAAGCATAAAAGCTGCAACAGATGAATTTAAATCATTAAGTAAATTCTGATGAGCTGTTGTCTGATTTGAATGAGTGTCAAAACCTCCTAGTGTAACTACATAAAGCCTGGTCTGCAGCCCGCCGTCAATCAGCTTTGCAACTATCTTCAGCTGATCCGCAAGCTTGCTGTCAGGATAAGATGCCTGATTCTGACCATTATCAGCTGCCTGCTTTACACGCTCTGCATACTGCAGTGAATCTGCAGAAACCTTTCTTGCAAAGTTAAGTTCATCCCCTGCAAGCGTTTTTACTCTTTCATAACCGCTGTAAGATGATCCCTGAACAAGCTGATAAAACTGATTCGGATCCTGAAATGTAAGTGCCATGCTTCCCACCTGTGAGATTAAAGAAAGATCCGCACTTGCTCCGATCTGAATCGACATGGGATCCGGCGGATTCTGTCCGGGATATTCCGGATATTCTTCATGCAGATATCTTCCTAGCCAGCCGGTGGTAATTATTTCATCCGAATCGGATGCTGTATGCCAGATATCAGTTGCTCTGAAATGTGAAAAGTTTGGATTAGGATATCCGACATTCTGAATAATGGCAAGCTTCCCGTCAAGATAGAAATTTCTGAATTCACTGAGATTCGGATGAAGCCCCATTGATGAACCGGGTAAAGTAAGAACCGATGATGACTGTATCCCTATGGTCGGACGCTTTATGTAATACTGACTGTCCTGATATGGAATAATAGTATTAAGTCCGTCATTTCCTCCTAATAGCTGAACTACCACGAGTACTTTATCTGTATCCATGAACGGATTAATGAATCTTGATGCAATTGAATTGAAGCCAAGTGCATTCATAGGAATTGAATTAAACGTAAGTGCTGCACCGGCACCTCCAAGTGCAACCGTCTTAATAAAATCTCTTCGTTTCATCTTAACTCCTGATTAAAAGTTTTGTGAATTTTAATTCAGCTGATATTCAGCCATATAAATTAAAGCCTTGAGAAATTTTCTTATCCTACCAGGTGCTTCAGGATCTGAAATTGACCAGTCATAAACCGCCGAACCGTCAAGCAATACAAGAAGCAGCTGGTCTTTTTGCTTTGGCGTAAGATTAAGCCGGCTCAAATGCTGACACATGTCGTTAACAAGCTTTACGGCATCATTGGGATATGGAAAAGTCATTGCAAAGGAAATTGGATCAACTGAAAATCCCGTTGGCGTAAGATCTTTCTTTACACCCGTAATAATACTTTCACAAAAAGATGTTCTTGTCGGCAGTGAAATGGTATTCAGCCAGTTTCTGTATCCTGTCCAGCCCTGCACATTAGGAGGATCAAGCAGCATCTGCCCTGCATTGCCCGCTTCATTTGCAATGTATGTGAACTTATTCTCAAGATTCGGATTGGATATTAAAATATTCATCTGTTTAATTGCCCCAACCATTGTATCGATAGGTGATTTTATTAGAGAGCTTATCACATTCTCGGAAAAGAACAGCTGGCTCTTGAATAGAATTTTCAGCATTGGTTCTGTTTCATAGTTATTGTTTCTCAAAATGTCCGCAAGTTCATTGATAACCGGCATTGCATCATCCATATTCTGCTTCTGATTAATAAATGTTCTGTAAATTTTCTTGCAGAATGTCACTGCTGTCTGATGCTTGCTGAATATTATGTCTATTATATCCTCATCATCAAAATTTCCTGTTTGACCAAGATAAGTTTTATTTCCGTAATCATGCCGGTTGGATACAAATTGCGATACAAGACCGTTTATAATCCATCCGGTCAGTGCCCTTGCACCTTCCTGAATGTCTGTCTCGGTATAGTTTCCAATACCGATCGTAAAAAGTTCAAGAAGCTCTCTTGAATAATTTTCATTCGGATTCCCGACTCTGTTAAGTCTGCCGTCAAGATAATAGAGCATAGCCGGATCACGTGTTACCGTTTTTGTAAGATTCTTGAAATTTCCGAATGCATTTGTTCTGAAGAGGGAGTTCTGAATGTACATATGCTGGGGAATTTTTACAACGGATACTTCAGATGTAAAATGATTGTGCCAGAAAAGAGCCATTTTTTCACGGAATGAAACCGGCTCATTATACATTAATTTGATCCACCACCTTCTCAGCTCGTTTGTGCGAGTTCTGTTTAATGCACCATTTCCGTAATCGGGAGGCTCGGTTACCCATGTACCGGGAGGTGAAGGTTCCGGCAGCTGCTGAAACAAAAGATCAACAGCCTCAGAAGGAGTAAGTGTCAGTACGTAATTTACATCGGAAACTTTTGCGCCGAACATTGTCCGGTTAAGAAGATGTGTTACCAATTTTTTGCTCCATGGCCGGCCCGCCGATGGAATGAAAGGTACTAATAATCCAGTATCAAGTTTCATAACTTAAAATATTTTAAGTTAGTAAATGATATTTAGGCATCTTATAAGTTGATGCGGTTTAAAATCCGAATTAAAAAGTTAACTAAAAACCCTAAAAAGCTTCATCATTTTTTGCTTCAGGCTTATTTCCGAACTCGCCCAGGTCTTTTCCTTCGGTCTCTATGAATTTTTTTATGACATCTAAATTTTCCATTATCAGTTTTGCTTTCGCTAATCCGAATGAAAATGAGAACTTGCTTTCAGGATTAAGACATAAGACTTTATTTCCTTTGAACTCTTGTATTTCCGGCATGATTGTTGGGTTTATTATTTTTTATGTTTAATATCTCTTAGATGAAAATTGATAGTTTGCAGGATTGTTAATATAATTATAAATCTTATCGACATCCTCTTTCATAACTGTCCGGACTTTCTCCCTGTCACTGCATGTGTAATACTTGTCAAAAAATTCCCACCCTTTATCCTCAGCTCCGGAAATCTTCTGCTGTAGTACATAGGACAGAAAATAGTTATTTATCAAACGCTCGTCATCACATTCATCTGTCTCCTTGCTGAACTCATTTATAAGATAAAGAATATCGCTTTCAACAGAGTCCTGATCTGTCATGGCATCTGCTTTAAGTGCATCAGTATCCAGTATCAGACTTCCGTTTTCATACCTCAGAGGGAAAGTATATCCCGCTCCCATCACAGCCGGACTCATTCTTACATAAGAAAGTATCCTTTCTTTTCCGTCGCTTCCCTTTGCAAATTCAGCATTATGTACTTCAGCAGTCAGCGGTGTATCAAGTGTAAAATCAAATATCAGAAACATATTATAGTCATACATTGTTGCTCCCGTGCCGAGATTCAATATCAGCTCAACTTTTCCGTCTCTGTTCAGATCAATTAATGTATCCGAATTATATCCGGAATATAAATTATCAACATATAAAACTGAGTTATTATATTTATCAATGAGCTCCAGGCTTCCCGAAAAAAATGTGTCACTGTTTGCAGTTAATACGATCCTGTAATCACCTGCAGAAATTTCCTTTGAAAATAAAATGACTTCATCCTGTGAGTATACATCCGCACACAGACAAAAGAAAAATTTGAATATTCCAATTATAATAAACTTTGTCATGCTTCTAATAACGTTTCACGTTTTGACGTTTCACATTTGACGTTTCACGTTTGACATTTGACGTTTGACGTTTGACGCTTTCCATAAAATCAATCCAGACTGTAATAATCCGCTCCTTGGTAATATCCCGTTTTCTGTTTATCGATCTGCATCAGAATGTCATTCAGCACAGAACTCGCACCAAGCCTGTACAGATCAGGTGTCAGCCAGTCTTCACCTAAAGTCTCCTTTACCAAAACTAAATAAGCAATTGCATCTTTAGCGGTCCTGATCCCACCCGCTGGTTTCATACCAATCTTAGTTCCGGTCTCATTATAATAATCTCTTATCGCTTCAAGCATCACAAGTGTAACGGGGAGCGTCGCTGCAGGCTGAACTTTCCCGGTTGAAGTTTTAATAAAATCACCTCCCGCCATCATCGCAATGATACTCGCCTTGCGGACATTGTCAAACGTCTCGAGTTCACCTGTCTCGAGAATTACTTTTAAATGCACTTCATGATCAGTTTTATGCTTCTCAGAATACTGTATCGCAGAACTCATACACATTTCCTTTATCTCCTTTATTTCATTGTAAACAAATTCGTAATCTCCCGACAAAAATTCTCCTCTTGAAATTACCATGTCAATTTCATCTGCTCCGTCTGCAATACATCTTCTGACATCCTCAAGCTTCAGTTTCAGCGGATACTGACCTGACGGAAAGGCAGTCGCTACCGACGCAACTTTAACTCCGGAGTGTCTCACTGCATCCTTCGCAAACTTAATCATATTCGGATAAACGCACACAGCAGCAACATGCGGAATCGAATCATCACCGGGTTTCGGATGAATTGCCTTCTGACACATTGCATGAACCTTCCCTTCGGAATCCTTTCCTTCAAGAGTAGTCAGATCAATCATTGATATAGCAGTCTTCAAAGCCCAGATTTTACTGTCTGTCTTGATGCTTCTGGATGCGAGCAGTGCAGCGCGTTCCTTCGCGCCGATCTCATCTACGGAGAGATTGAAGTTGTTCAGGAAATTCGTTAACTGATTCATAAAAATTTTATGTAAATGATTTGAGGATTTTTTGTTGATTTTTTATTAAATAGCTCTTTACCATTTTCCAGGTTGTTCCGTTTAGTGATTCAGGTTCCGGAGTATTTTCAACAAGATCAAAATTAAATAAACACTTCATAAAATGATAAAAATTGTTTCCATTCACTTTATATTTTTCTAAAAGCAAATTTCTAACTTCCATCGGCTGAAATTTTTTTAAAAGTTCATATATGTCAAAATAGTCTCTCTTTTCGGCTCGATCTGAAATCGCAAAGCATTTCATGCAGACCAAATCTTCTAAACTTGCTAATTCAATATTTGAGAAATGTTTGGAATTTCTGATTAATTTGTAGGGATAAATAAAAAATGATATTCTGATTTTGCCGATCATACCATTTATAGTGTCATCACTTTTTGAAAAAATTTTCCCGGAAAAATCCTTCAAAATAATATTTTGAAATTTGAGCGAATCAAATTTATTGTAATTAAAAAAATCAAAATCATAACTTCTTCTGTGTCCTAACTGTAGCGCCAACGCTGTACCACCTGCTAAATAAAAAGATTTAGTTATACTTTTAATTTCAGAGATTTCCTTTAAAAGCTCCAGCTGTTTTTTACTAAGGATTTCCGGAAACATAAAATATCTTCTTTAGGTATTTTAAAATATAGTGACCAAAAATTAGCGGTTTTGTTATCGATATTGTAAGATGATTTTATTGTTTCAATAAGGTCTTTATCAGAATAATTTTCCAGCATCCAATTCACATGTTCGTGTCTTCCGTATTGCATAATCCTTTCCAGTATAAACTTTCGGTGCTTTTTAAAATCTAAAGTTTGAAAATTAATATCCCACATAACTTCAGAAAGCAAATCTTTTTCTTTTTGAGTCATTTTAAATTTATGTATTTCTTATAAAGATATTCAGCATAATCTTTTTTTATAATCGTAATTCTTAGGAAGTTTTACTACCCCTATTAAACTCTTTACCATCGGAGTAATTTCAAACTCATCAATTCCGATTTTTACCTTAGAAGTATTAAATTTAATCCGTTGGATTTCTTTCTTACCAATTTTAATTTTTTTGTTTCTCATCTAAACTTAACTTATTCATTTCGAATAATTTTAACAATTCAATTTATCCAAATCCATTTATCTTCGCTTTATAGTTTGAAGAAATATTATAAAATACTTCATTGAAGAATCAAAACTTCTTTATCTTGTTTATTATCTCCTTCAGCTTTTCTTCCATCTCTTCCTCTGTCAGCTCAACTGCTTTTCCTGAAATCCCGTCTTTTGCAATAGCTTCTTCATTAGTCTCTGATACCTCCGCTGTATCTTCATCGTGCTTTTCATCAATCTTTACTTCAGGTACAGATTCTATTTCCTCCTTTACAATTAATTCTTGTTCTTCTAATTCGTGTAATTTTATTAATTCGTTTAATTCCGGTTCAGACTTTTCGTTTAATTCCGGTTCAGACGTTTCGTTTAATTCCGATTCAAGCTCCGACTCCCCCTTAACAATTATTTCTTGTTCTTCTAATTCGTGTAATTCCTTTAATTCGTTTGATTCCGGTTCAGACTTTTCGCTTAATTCAGGTTCTGACTCCACACACTCAGCACTCAGCACTAATTCATACACATTCATAGCCAGTGGCGGCAGCGTAACTTTTATCGAATCAAAAAACTCAAATCTCGGAACATTCTCAGAATGAACTCCCCCGAGATTTCCCACTCCGTTTCCGCCGTATTCAGCCGCATTGCTGTTCATGATCTCCTTATAAAATCCTTTTGCCGGAACACCAAAGACATAATTTTCCCTGACAACAGGTGTCATGTTAAAAGTAAATAAAAGCATTTTACTCTTATCAGAATTATATCTTACAAATCCTATCACACTGTTATCCGAATCAGAAAAATCCAACCACTGAAATCCTTTGCTGTCAAAATCTTCCTCATGAAATGCCGGATACTCTTTATATAATCTGTTCAGCTCTCTGAAGTAATAATGAAATTTATTATTATAATCAATATCAAGAACTTCCCATTCAAGCGAAGCTTCAGAATTCCATTCTTTGTACTGAGCAATGTCATTACCCATGAAGTTGAGCTTCTTTCCCGGATGTGCAAACATAAATCCGTACAGCAGTCTCGCATTTGCAAACTTCTGCCACTGATCTCCCGGCATTTTTTCTATCACAGCTCTTTTCAAATGAACGACTTCATCGTGTGAAATCGGCAATATAAATTTTTCACTGAATGCATACCAAATCGCAAATGTAAGCTTGCCGTGATGAAATTTTCTGAAAATAGGATCCGTTGAAAAGTATGATAGCATGTCGTGCATCCAACCCATGTTCCACTTCATGTCAAATCCGAGACCGCCAAGATGAACCGGTGCAGTCACTCCGGGCCAGGAGGAAGACTCCTCAGCTATCATCATTATGCCTTTGTGCTTTTTATGTACTGTCTCATTAAGTTTTTTCAAAAAGCTTACCGCTTCTAGATTCTCATGACCGCCATAAATGTTCGGCTCCCATTCTCCTTCTTTTCTTGAATAATCAAGATAAAGCATCGAAGCAACTGCATCAACCCTCAGTCCGTCAACATGATATTTATCAAACCAGAACAAAGCATTTGAAATTAGAAAATTTCTGACTTCACTTCTTCCGTAATCAAAAACATATGTCCCCCAGTCCTTATGAAAACCTTTTAAAGGGTTTTCATAAGCATAAATCTCTCTTCCGTCAAACTTCCCGAGCCCGTGTTCATCAGTCGGAAAATGAGATGGAACCCAGTCCAGAATCACTCCAATCCCGTTGCGATGACAATGATCAACAAAATACATAAAGTCTTCGGGATCACCGTATCTGCTCGTCGGCGCAAAATAATTCACAACCTGATATCCCCATGAAATATCGAGCGGATGTTCCATCACAGGAAGCAGCTCAATATGCGTGTAATTATTTTCTTTCACATATTCCACGAGCTCGTGTGCAAGAGCCCGGTAGTTCTTATATCCCCACTCACTGAGAAACTCACTGTTTTCAAAATCTTTTTTCCATGACCCGGGATGAACCTCGTATATTGACACCGCATTTTTTTTATAAATTGGGTTTGCTAAAGTAAATTTTTTTCGATTCTCCATCCATTCCTTGTCTCCCCAATCATAATTTTTTAATGAATCCACTACAGATGCATTGTTTGGTCTGTGTTCAGTTTTAAAAGCGTAGGGATCTGATTTGAATACAACATTTCCGGATCTTGATTTGACTGCAAACTTGTACAATGTATTCATTTTCATTCCGGGTTTAAACAGACTCCAGTATCCGGAATGACTTATCCTTGCCATTTTGTCAATCCCTGCTTTCCATTCGTTAAACTCGCCCACTACACTTACTGCTTTCGCATTAGGAGCCCAGACTGTAAATAATACTCCGTTTTTCTTTTTTATGGTTTTTATTTTTGCACCGAGCTTTTCATAACATTTATAGTGCTTGCCTTCTCCCAGCAAATGAAGTTCACGATCACTTAGTACGGAAAGCTTCTTAGGAATTCCCGTTTTGGATTTCTGGATCTTGGTTTTTTCTTTTTTGTGAATTGATTTGACTTTATCTTTTTTCGGCATAAAAAGGATTTTCATTCAAAATCCGCAAAAGAATTTAAAATATAAATTCAATTTTAAAAATGGGTTTGAATGACTTTGAATGACTTTGAATGACTTTGCACAGGACATTTTTTTTCTCGCAGATTTTCGCAGAATGCTCATCGCAGATTTCACCCGCCGTTGTTGGTCTTAGCCTGCCCTTATAAATTGTTAAGTCTTCCTGCATTTGAACGGCAGGCGAGACCAACAACAGAACCCAACAGTCTTGAATCATCACTCTGTCGTTGGTGACCAAAAAGTTTGCCGAAATCATAAACTTACTTTAGAATTACATTAATGCAAACTTTTTGGAACACCAACGACGGCGGTAAAAAATATTTTCGCTATTTTATCATATCACTTAAATTTCATTGAGCTAACTTAAATCATTCAGTTTCAAATAACAAAGAAATTTCGCTGTCGGGCATGGCTTCAGTTCAAATTTAAGGAAAAGGATTATGCGGTATGATTCATGTCATGTTTTGAAAATAAATAAAGTTTGTAAAGTTTATAAAGTTTATAAAGTATGTAAAGTATGTAAAGTTCTGCATGATCCAAGGATTCTGAATATTTTACAAGGAATAATTATCTTTTTATGGCTATATTGAACACACATTATTCTAAAATTTAAATTAATTTTATATGAATTTTAAAATACAAAACTTTGGATTTGTAAAAGTAATTTTAATTTTTGCTTTCATCGCAGTAATCTTTCAAGGTCAGTACAGCGGGCATGTATTCAGGGATGATGACCCTAACATCGAACAGCCGACTCTTGAAGCTTACTTACATTACCTGAATGATAAAAAAAATAATCCCGGAAATACATATGATGTCGTAACAATTAATGATTATGATAATTTTGACATCGGAATCGATTTCTGGGAGCAAAATGCAACATCTAATCCCGATAATCCTCTGTGGATATTTTTCGGAGCAAACGCAAGCCCGCAAAATGCACGACTCACAACAAACGGCGGTGTAAACTGGATTTTAAATAATCCTGCTTACCACCCGAGCACTTGTTGTGATCCGTGGAGCACTTATACAGGGAACGGAATTTTGATTTATGCTTCCGGAGTCAGCGGACAGTATGTTTACAGATCAACCAACAACGGTTTAAACTGGAGTGCTCCGATCTTATCTGTTTCCGGAAATGACAGAAATCATGTGTCAGCTGAATATACAGGCACAGGTCCTTATGCAAATTATGCTTATGCAGCAATGACACCGGGTAATTTTGCAAGAAGCACTGATGCAGGACTGACATGGACAACTACCTTTTCTCCCAGCAATACTCAACCCGGCTGCTACATTGCTGTCGGACCGAATGGTGATACAAGCGGAGGATGCGTAATTTATGTAACCAATACAGGATCAACCGCTTCACGGATATATAATTTTTACAGATCAACAAACGGCGGTGCCAATTTTTCTTTGATGTCATCTCAGAATTTTGTAGGATATGTCGGTTCGCTTAACTCCGTAAGCAGATTTGTAATAAACGGCGCCCGAACCGCTCCTCATCCGAAAATAGCTATGGATAACAGCAACGGTCCTTTCAGAGGAAGATTGTATTTAGTCTATGCTACTAATGATCCTCCCGGTAACGGAAACAAACCGGATGTTTGGCTTAGATATTCAACTGACCAGGGCGCTACATGGTCTCCTCAAAGAATTATCAATGATAATCCAAACCCTCAGCTCAGTGACCAGTGGTTTCCTGAAATATCATGCGAGAGAACAACCGGTAATCTTTACATTCACTGGTATGATGACAGAAACGCGCCTGCTACTTTCGGTGTTGACGTTTATGCTACTTATACAACTGACGGCGGTGAGTCATTTGCTCCGAACCAAAGACTTACAAATCAGACTTTTAATTATCCAAATCCGCCGTGCTCACCAAATACTAATTGCTACAGAGGAGACTATACAAGCATAACCGCAAATCCTAATACTGCATTCAGTGTATGGGGAGACCACAGAAATGGTAATGCTCTGAACATGGCTTCCTTTTTTCCGGATTTTGCAATGAGAGTAACACCTAACGCCGATACATTAAATGGATTGTCCGACAGTTCATTTCATTATGTTTCTATACCTGACGTCAAACTATGGAATAAGACTGTAAAATTTTCTGCAACCGTTAGTCCGGTACCTGCTCAAGGGACAATTACGGTTTCTCTTTTAAACAGAAATACAAATGCTCCCCTTGATTCATTGTTAACATTCCCTGATTCTCTGAAAGTAAAAATAAACTCAGCCGGAGGTGTAACTACAGGAGTTTATTCTGTAACTATAAAAGCAAATGGCACGAACGGAACACCGGTTCACCTGCGCAATATAGCCATAACAATTACAAACCCGGTCGGTATCTTAAGCAATGGAATACCTGTGAAATATGATCTTCATCAGAATTTTCCTAATCCGTTTAATCCGGGTACAAAAATTAATTATGAATTAGCTTCCGCAGAATTTGTTACTCTGAAAATTTACGATGTTCTTGGAAAAGAAGCGGCTACTTTGGTAAATGAACAGCAAAACGCAGGAGCTTATTCGGCTGTATGGGATGCTTCAAGTTTCTCCGGCGGAATATATTTTTATACAATCGAAGCGGGAGATTTCAGGCAAACAAGAAGTATGATTCTTCTGAAGTAAGAAGACATTTGTACTAAAAAATAATATTGACAACATTATGCAAACCGATTTAAGGCTGTTTAAAAAAATTAATGAAACGCAAGGCTCGCGATGTTTTTTAGCGAACTTTGCGTTTTAAGTGAATTTGAATTTTGAGTACATACAAATGTAAATCAATATAACCTTTGGACAAAGACCTTAATAGTAAGTACAGACTTCTGAAAAACCAACCAGCCATTTCATTCCCTTGTGCTCCTGGCGGGAATCCAATCAACAAAATGTTATTTTTAATTCTAAACTCAGTGATTGGATCCCCGCTAAAAGCATGCGGGGATGACAACTTGGGTTTTTCAGAAGCTTCTAAGTAATGAAAATACAAGCAATACAGTTATCAGACATTGACTCATTAAATGATTTGCAGCCTCCTGATTGGGAAGATATTAAACCGCATTTTAAAAATTATGTAAACTCCGCTTATTGCGAACCGATAAAAATTTTAATTGAAAATAAAATCACTGGAATCGGCACGACATTCAAACATAAGAACACTGCATGGCTGGCTCACATAATTGTTCATCCCGAATACAGAAACAGAGGTATTGGTAAGAGAATCACCAAAGCTCTTGTTGACAGCATTGACAAGCGCAAATATAAAACCATTTATCTTATCGCAACCGAACTTGGATATCCGGTTTATTTAAAATCAGGATTTGAAACGGAATGTGAATACGCCCACTTTGAATTTGAACACGGATTCAATAAACCATATACTTCACCGTTGATATTACCTTATGATGAGAAGTATAAATCAGAAATATTTGAGCTTGATAAAATTACTACGGGTGAATTCAGGGAAAAATTAATAAATGTGGTCATTAAGAATTCTTTTATGTTTATTTCAAACGGGAAAGTATCCGGTGCATATTTTCCAAAACTTGGAGACGGACTAATAATAGCTGATGAGCCTGCTGCAGGAATTGAATTAATGAAATTCCGTCTGCAGTCAGAAAAGGATGCAATTTTTCCTTTAGAAAATAAAGCTGCCTTTGAATTTTGCAGTAACATCAGCGCAAATCATACAAAGAATTCAAAGCGAATGAGATTAGGAAAAAAAAGGATCTGGCGTCCTGAAAATCTTTACAACAGAATCGGTGGTCAGATAGGATAATAATTAGTTAAACCCGGATTTATCAATATAAACTTCAAATATCTATAAACGCCGCCTGACGAATAATATAAAGTAAATGAGATTTCAAAAATCCCTGAAGTTTGCATTCTTTGCCGTGTTCATCGGAGGGCTAGCCCGTTTTAGTCAGATGAACACTGATGTGACTTTCGGTTCTGCTATACTGCCTTCACTAATTGCTGAAATAATCGGAATGCCGGTATTGTATTATTGGTTATCTAAATCAACAAAGACAGGAACTTCAGCATAGTATCTTTTTTTCATTACAATTACTCAATTGACGATTCATGATGGAGGATTCACGATTCACGATTGACGATTCACGATTCACGATTGACGATTCACGATTCACGATTCACGATTGACGATTCACGATTCACGATTCACGATTCACGATTTACGATTCACGATTCACGATTCACGGCAACGGCGCAGGTGTCGTATTCCCTCCGTCGAGAGTCATCCTCCATTTTCCGTCAGGCTGTTTTTTCCATACTGTAAAATAATTTCCGTACAAAGTTGTGTCTTTTGTTACAAACTTCCAGTTACCCCAGGTATAGCCGAGATCTCCCGATTCAGAAACATCAGCTTTCACAGGCTCCCAGGTCAGCGATTTTGTTCCCGGATTGTCTTTAAACATTTCTTCAAAATCTTTCTTTCCTATAACCGGATGCGTACCTTCATTTAATTTTACAAAATCATCGGCTGCATACTTACTCAATGCGCGGAAGAACCCTTCCTTTGTAGCCAGTTCACTCATAGCAAGATCAGATTTGATAATTTCCTGTTTCAGCTGTTCCGTATTAACATCGTTCGTTTGTGTACATGAAACCAGCACCACAAGGCCTAATACCGATAAAATTAATATCTTCATGGTAAATAAATTTGAAATGAATGAATAAGATTTATATTGCATAGACAGTTAAAAGGGCTGTCTGTGACATTTTGCTTTCTGACTTCAAGCCTTCTTTTTCCAAAACCCGTTTTAGAAAGCTGAATTAAACCTATGTTAAATTTTAGCGTAAGCAGTTTTAAAATAATTTTACAATCATGAAAATAAATTTTATTGATTCGTTTCTAATTCTATTTGCATTTGTTATTAATGATCCTGTTACGGCCGTTGCATCCGTCCCGGAAGAAATAAATAAAACTCCATCACTTAACTGGAAATTCTCATCTCCCGATCCAGTTTTCTCTTCTCCGGTAATTTTTGCTGATATAGTTTTTGCAGGCGGAGATGACAGTATCTTCCGTGCACTTGAACTTGAAAACGGAAACTCTCTCTGGGAATTTAAAACAAATGGAAGGATACGTTCAGCTCCCTTGATTGAAAATAATTTGATATATTTAAACGGCGGGGACGGCACTCTCTATTGTTTGAATATGGAAGGCAAAGTAATTTGGTCAGCGGTGGCGGGAGACGAAAGCCTGTATGATTTTGCGGATTATCATCAGTCATCGCCTGTTCTTTTTGATAATACAATTTACTTCGGACTCGGGGACGGCTTCATTTATGCAGTTGATTCGGAGTACGGGAATATCAAATGGAAGTTTGAAACCGGAGGACCGGTACATTCAACGCCTGCAATTGACAACAATAAATTGTTTGCCGGATCATTTGACGGTTATGTTTACGCTCTAAATATTTCAGACGGATCACTTGTATGGAAATTCAAAACTGCCGGTCACCGGTATTTTCCATTGGGTGAAGTTCAGGGAAGCCCTGCGGTAAATGACGAGCTTGTTTTCATCGGAGCGAGAGATTATAATGTCTATGCAATTGATAAAGAGAAAGGTTATTGTCACTGGAATAACTCATATAAGAAAGGCTGGGTGTTATCAAATACTTTTAAGGATTCTGTTCTTTATATGGCAGGTGCGGATGAACGGATACTTTCTGCTGCAGATCCGGAATCTGGCATAAAAAAATGGAGCAGGGATATGGAATTTCTGATGTTTGGAAAGCCTGCTTTCAGCGATGATATGCTTTACATAGGGACAACAATTGGCAAGCTTCATGGGATTAGCAAAGCTACCGGTTTTGAAATCTGGACATTCTCAACTGACGGATACAAGCAAAACCGGCTTAAATATTTTAAAGAGGATGATACTTACAGAGATGACATTTATTCGATCATAAAATCGAATGAGCAGTTTCTTGAGGTTGAGATCGAGCTTGGAGGAATATTCTCAACCCCGGTTTTATATAACCAATACATAATATTTACCAGCACAGAGGGAAAAGTTTATTGCCTGAAGGAAGATTAGAAATTTTTAATTATTGAGCATATTCAATAATTACAGAAGAAAAAAAATTATTAAATAATTATATTGCAAAAATTGTCTTCTTAAAAAATATAATCTAGAAGGAATCCTGAAATCTTGAAAACATAGAAAAGAATAAGCCTGATTAAAAAAGTAAGTTTGAATTCCGACCAACATACAATCCTCACTGCCGAAAAAATCGAAATGGAATCGATAAAAGCTGTATGCTTACCTTATAAAGGTGTCCTTCCAATGGACGGAAATATTTACTTCTATGACTTTTCCCCGGGCTGTGTAATATTTATCAGCGGAACTGATTTCCTCTTCGGCAACAGAGTCTTAGGTGCCGGTCTTGATACCAAATTAACAGATGTGATGATTAAAGAGTTAATAAAATTTTTTCAGAAAGCTAACCGTCCAAAATTCAATCTTCAGATTTGTCCGGGCGTACTGAGTGAAAAAACCAAAAAATTTATTTCCGATAATAACGGAATTCATCAAAGCAATTGGGTGAAGCTTGTAAAACCTATTGATGAAATTGTGCCGATGAAAAATGAAATTGAAATCAGAAGAATTTACGAAAATGAAATTGACGGTGTGTCTGATATTTTGGTAAAATCTTTTTCCTTCCCTCCGGAGATTAAAACTTTCTGCAAGGGTGTTTTGGGAAAAAACGGATGGACAACTTATGTTGGACTTTTAGATAATAAAATTGCCGGAACAGGAGCTATTTACATTAACGGTGATATTGCCGAACTTGGCATTGCAGCTACCGATGAATCATCAAGGTGTAAAGGAATTCAATCAGCATTAATTTCAGCAAGAGAATCATTTGCTGTTGAAAAATACTGTAAATATATTTTTGTTGAAACTGCCGAGCCAACTCCGCAATTTTCTGCACCTTCTTACAGGAATATGATTAGATTTGGATATTCGGAGTTATATAGGAGAGGGAATTATGTGTTTAAATTGGTTTGAGTGAATTACTCCGGTCACTCCCTCACCCCATTCCGCTTCAGCTCCATCAGATACTTCGTGATCAAAGCTTCATAATCCTCTGTATATCCTTCCTTTTGAAGCTTGAGAAAATCTTCCTTCAGCGCATTAAAAGAATTAGGTCCCTGTAAAACTATCTCCGGAGGGGAATTTCTTGTGACATTCTCACCGGGTCTGGATTCACGTTTGGGTTCAAAATCTTTTTCGCGCTGAGATAACTGTGCATCGAGCATTCTTGAAAGTATCCTATTTTGCTTTTCAATGAGTTTATCATCATACTGATTCTCTTCAAGCTGTTTAACAACCTCTTCCATTTCTTTTTTCACTTCATCCATATCACCCAAAACTTTATCGCCGCTTCTTTCCTGTTCCTTTCTCAATTCCTCGTTCAGCTGTTCAAGAGATTTCTTTATCTGTTCCTGCTCAAGACTTAACCTTTGCATTTCAATTTTCTGCTGTTCGGTCAGATTATTCGGACTTGTTCCTTTGCCGTTATTCCCGCTCTGACCATTATCGCCCCGTTCTCCGTTTTGTCCCATCTTCCCTGTCTTTCCATTGAGTCCCATCTGCTGAGCAATGATCTCACCAAGTCTCTGCATCATCTGACCCATATTTCCCTGTCCCGGCTTGCCGCTATTGCCGCTTTTACCATTCTCTCCCATCTGAGCTATCATATCACCCAGCATCTTGGCTGCATTATCAAGAGACTGCTTTGCTTTTCCCTGATTTGAAGAGGCGTTTTCCTTTTGCTGTTCACCGAGTTCTTTTCCGGCTTTGTCCATTTTGTTGTAAGCATTCCCAAGCTCTTTACCCATCTCAGGACTTATCTGCATTCCCATTTTGGTTGTGTTCATCAGATCATCAATGCTTTGTGAAAGCTGATTTTGTAATTGTCCCTGATCTTTCTTCTGACTCTGAAATTCACTTTTATCGGATCTGTCAAGTTCATCCGTCTTTTCTTTAAGTTCCTGCTGCTTTTTACTCATCTCTTCAAGATCCTTCTTTATCTGTTTTAATTTATCCATGAGCTTATTATTCATGTCTTGTGAATCCATCATATTCGAAAGCGCATTCTGCATGTCTTCGTTCATCTCACTTAAATCCTTCATTATATCTTCCTGTGTTTTTTCGGAATTACTTTTCTGGCTTTTCTGAAGTTCATCTCCGGATTTCTGCATCTTGCTTTCGGGATTCTTTTGCTGCATCTTCTTCTGCAGATTCTCCAGATCTTCCGCGCTCATCTGCTCTTTCATTTTATTAATCTCATCAATCAGCTTTTTTAATTCATCACTGAATTCATTAGTCTTCTCTTTTATATCCTTCTGCTTTTGCGATAATTCATTCATCTTATTCTGATCGTTCTTGTCGGATTTCTCTGTTTCCTTTTTCAGTTCTTCCTGATTTTTTTTAATCTCATCCAGCTTCTGCGTGAGCTCGCCGAATTTCTGCATGTTCTCAATCTTCTTCAGCAGCTCCATCGCTTTTTCCATGTACTTTTTAAACGCTTCTTCATCAAACTTGAAATTTTTCAGAGCTTCCTTCAGCTCTTCAGGATTATTCTTCTTCAGTGCTTCACGAAGCTTTTCCAGCATCTTCTGAAGCTCGGGAGTATTTATTTTGTTAAACATCTTCTGAAGCTCCATATACTGTTCAAGCGTCTTCTGATCGAGCATGTTATTCCGCTGCATTTCATCCATGTTTTTGTCAAGCTGTTGTTGCGTAGCGCTCATATTCTTCTGAAAATTTTCCAGCTTGTTTTCCATCTGCTTCTTTCTCTCTTCATTCAGACCAAGCTCTTCATTTCTCTGGATTTCCCTTTTCATCTCTTCGATATCTTTCTGAATATCCTGAACCTGATCAAAAACTGACTTTAGTTCAGTCTTCAGCTCCTTTGTCATGTCTTGATTCTTTTTGAGCTGTTCAGTCTGTGATTTAAACTGAATTGTCCTTATGTCCGAACGTGCGGACTTTCCTGTATTGTCCGTAACTTCCATAAAATATTCAGCGCTCTCGCCCGAGCGTAAACCGATTTTCGAAATCTCCCACATGTACGGAACTTCAAGAGAGGTTGCGTTTAAATTTTTTATCGGAATATTTTCATAGCTGAAAACCGGCGCTGATGAATTTCCTGCAAGAGATTTTAATTTTCTGTATCCAACAACCAGTTTTGAAAATCCGTAATCATCAGAAATTCTTGCCCGTAATAAAATCTCTTTCTCTCCATTTAAAACATAATTTACCTGTGACGGCTCAATGATTATAATCTTAGGCGCTTCATCATTCATTACCTTAACTGTATAAAGATTGTTGTATCTGCTTTCACTGCCTTTTTCATCCTTTAAAATAAATTTATATGTTCCGCTTTCCTTAATTACCACCGAACCCTTTGCCCCGTCACCATTCACCTCAAAGTTAATAAAGTTGTCATTCAGCAATATTCCCGCAGAAGATAAAATCTTATTCGACTTCAGTTCAAAATTGACAGTACTCCCTTCGGGGCAATAAATATCACCTTCATTCTCCGGAAGGGTCTTTGATGGAATTCCTGTAAACTCAGGCGTGTAAATAGAAATTTTGAAGCTTTTTACAATGGGATAGTCCGAAACATTAATTTTATATTCGGTTGATTTAACACTTTTATATTGTGCAAAATAAATCAGGTTTGAATTAATATTCTCAATTGTAGTCTGAAAATTTCCTTCGGGAGAGATTTTTAGTTTAATCGGATCCGAGAGAATTTCATATTCGTCAGAAGTTACCTGTTTGGTAAATAATTCAATTTCTTCAATCTTGAAATCAGGCTTGGTCGAATTTACGATTACCGAAACAAATACTTTTTCTCCTTTAGGTATATCCACATCACCGGGTTGAACTTCAAAAGTAATTCCAAGCTCATTGTCTACAAAATTAAAGTTATAATTAATAATTCTTTTCACAGAGCCAAACATCTGCGAAGGGAAAATTGAAAAAGAAATTATATTAAGAAGCAACGAAGCAATAAGAATGTATGCAAACTTTTTCAGTTTGCCGAAATCTATGACTGAAGCGAGATTCAGTTTACCGGCTTTGGTATTTACTTCTTCTATGTCAGCAGCAATAAGTTCATCGGAAAAAACTGTTTTATTTTCAGAGTTGCCGTATGTTTGGTAAAGTGAAAGAGAGTTTGAAAGATTGTCTTTGATTTCATCAAAGTTACTGCCTACTTTTTTTGAATAAGAAATTAAATCAAATGATTTTATGATACCTGTTCTTTTTAAAAAATAATTGCTTAAAAAGTAAACAATGGTTGTGACTGATGTTGAAAGAAAACCCCAGTAAAATATTTTTCTCACCGGTGAATTTAAATAAAATATAGATTCAAGCAATATGAGTGTAAATCCCAGCAGGAGAAAAATGATAAACGTATATAGTAAATTTTTTGTGAGATTATAAAGAAGCTCTTTTTTGTTTATTGCCGTGAGTTTCTTTTCGAATGATTTATATATGGATGCGGCTGAACCGGAAATATTCATAAGTGTATTTTAAATAATATAACTGATTGGTTATCGTTTTGTTTCAGTATTAACATAAAGAAGATTGTAAAAGTTATCAATGTATATCAGGATAATGAACAAGTAAATAAGGAGTAAAAAGGATTAAATTAAACTTTGATTTGGTGGCTTGTTTCTTTAAAACTTAACCAAAATGTTTAAAAACCAACTATAATTGATAAAGGGTTAGGGTGTGATTACAATTTTTTACAATTAAGTAATTGCTATGAAAAAATACCGGAACTATTTTTGAATACAACACAATCCAAAAATTAAATAATATGATTATTTCAAAAGGTCTGATACTTGCCGCGGTGATCTTTCTGTTTTGCAGTTCGCTTCTCAATGCACAAAGTAAAGATACGAGCGACTACTTTGCAATAGGTCCGGTATTCGGGAATTATGATTCGCCTGCGCCTTCACATAATTCAGGGATCATAAACTCCGCCGGACTTGAGATCGAATATTATAAATTTTCCGACCTGTCATTTTTTGCACAGGGATTATATAAGTTTTCCGATAATGGTGGTCACAGAAGTCCTCATCCAGGCAATTCAGATTATCCAGGCATGCCGGGATTTCCTCCTCCAAATTACGGAAGTGAACAAATACTTGGAATTAACTTTGGCGGAAAATATTTTCTGCGCACGAAGGATATTAATCCTTTCTTTGAGCTCGGATTAAACCAGGAGTTCAGATTAGGAAGTAATTATCATTACCGGTCAGATGATATTTACGACAATGCATTTATTCCGAACGCAAGAGTAAGCAATTCATATAATCTTTCAATCGGTATAGGAGCTGGTTTAAGTTTTAAGCTCGATTCAAAGTTCAAGCTTGAAATGAAGTATGATCTGTACCAGAACCTCTCCGGAAGAGGGGGTACAGGATATGCGCTGCTTCTTGGAGGGAAATATAATCTGTGATCACAGAGTTAACGATTACACAAGTCATAATCTAACCGAAAACTTTTCACTCCTCTCGGTCCCAAGCCACTTTATGCCATCTCACGTAAAAACCTTGAAGAACCTTTAACATCATTACTTACTCTTGAATCACGCTTTAATTATTACTAATTTGTAAAAAAATTTTTTATCTCAAACTCTGTTTTAGTCAATATAAATCTTGCACCAACCCCGCATACCGGCTTTCAAGTATCTGATTTAATGATATAAATAGAATTTAACAGAATATGACTGAAAATCATCAAGACTTAAATGAAAATAAAGCCCGGGAATTTACTCTAAAAGATTTTTTACAGATTTACCGCCATAACCGCAAAAGAATAATCACGATTTCGGTAATATTCGGAATTTTAACCGCGATTGTCGTTTATTTTATAATGGATCCGATTTTTTTATCTTACGGGACAATTAAAACCTCCGGAAAAGTTGTCGGACTAAATTTCGGAATACCGGGATCCGAGATCGGGGATTTCGGAGAGGTTCTTACCGGAACTTCCTACACAAAAGAGCTTGCTTTCTATGAAAATATTTTAAACAGCAGAAGATGTCTGGAAGAAACTATTGTAAAATTCAACCTTATGGAAGAGAATGGCTACAAGAATATGCAGAGAGCGGTCAAAGATTTCCGGGAAAATATACTTTATACTGTTAAAGACAAGGTTTCGGGAACAATGGATGTTGGTGTTTACGACAAAGATCCTGCACTGGCAAAGGAAATGTCTCAGTTTTTAATTCAGCAGCTGGATAAGATTAATATCGAGCTTAATCTTTTAAATGCCAAAAACCAAAGGGAATTTATTGAAAAAAGATACGAGCAGTCCAATGAAAAATTGATTTCTGCGGAAGACAGCCTGAAATTATTTCAGGATCAGTTTGGTATTTCGCCTGATGTTCAGATAAAAGCAGCTTCTGAAATTGAATTACAGCTTGAAGCTGACATTGAATCTGAAAAAATCAGACTGGAGCTTCTTGAAAAAATTATCAGCCCGAATGAAGATGAGGTAAGAATGCAGAAAGACAAGATAGCAGCACTTGAAAAAAGATTATTCGACATTCAAAATGCTACAGACGGTTCTACAAAACTTAAGCTTAAGGGTTCACCTGATATTGTTTTGAAATTTGTAAGGCTTAAGAGGCAGGTTGAGATACAAAATAAAATTCTTTCAGTCTTACTGCCGCTTTATGAGCAGTCAAAAATTGAAGAAAAAAGAGAAATCCCTACTATTCTTGTTTTAGACCAGCCGTTTGTTCCGGATGAGAAGACCAAACCTAAAAGAATCATTACCATTCTGGCTGTGATGGTAATCAGCGCAGGATTATCTTACGGATACTTTTTTATCAGAACTCAATTAAAAAGAATTGAAGGCATTAACACTTGATAGAATCCGCCCGGATCAAATCAATTTAACACCGGAATTATTATTACTTCTTACGCCCCTTACTTTCATTGCCGGTAACTGGTATTTATCTGCTTTAAGTTTACTCGGAGTTCTTTTATTCATGCTCCTTCGTTATCTTCGTTTTGAAGATCATGATTTTACGATTCCAAATATTATCCCCTGGATATTTATTCTTGGCTGGGGATTATATGTTTGTTATATTACACCGGACCCGGTCATTGCAGTTAAATATTATGCAGGTACGATCATAATGCCCTTCCTTATATTTATAATATTTGACAATCTCCGTCTGAATGACAAAATCTTAACTAATTTTATTGATGCAATGCTGATAGCCGGGGCGATTTTGGGAATGTACTCATTGTTTATTTTTTTCAAATTCGGTATGCGTGAAGGAATGAGAATCCCGTCTTTGTGGAATGATTTCAATATGGTTGCTTTATATTTCATGATAGCTTTCATGTTTAACCTTTCCTTCATTCTTAAATGCAGGAACAGACGAAAGAAGATATTTTATTTTTTTACTATCTTTTTCATTTTACTCGGCATATACATGACCAAAACAAGAGGAGTCTGGCTAGCGATGATAATCTCAATTGCCATTTTTATAATAAAGAGACCGAAAGTAATCATTCCGGCAATTTTACTTTTTGGCTTAATGACTCTGTTTTTTTATAATATCATTGAAGACAGGATTTTATCAGTTATTTACTTTGAACAGGATAAATCATCTCTGGGAAGACTGCAGGCATGGGCTTCGACTGTTTTAATTATTTTAAAAAATCCTTATCTGGGATATGGATTCGATACTTATCATTTGCTTCAGTATGATGTTATGTCATACTATATTGTTGACGTTCCTCATCCTCACAATACATATCTCCGGACAATTCAGGAAATGGGGTTAATCGGTGCAGTAATTTATTATTACCTTATTATTAAAGCAGTATTTTATTCGTTTAATTTCCGTAGTTATGTATCCGACCCGGAATATCTGAAATATCTGGACGGCTTGCAGTTAAGCCTTGTCGCATTACTTATCGCATTTAACTTCGAACCTTACTTAAGTCTTTTTGGATGTACGACGATTGTAATATGGATACTGGTTGCGATGACTTTCAGGATAAGAAAAGATGCCGGTCCTGCTGAACCGAAATTTATACGGGGTTAAATAATACTAAAATGAGCAGAACATCGAGAATATTTTCAAAATTATTTTTGATCGTTCTTATCATTAAAATCTTCGATGTATTTAAGAATCTTGTAATTGCTTCAATCCTCGGAGTTTCCTCCAATGCTGACATCTATACCGCTCTGATCTCTATTCCTGACAGCTTAATTGTAATTTTAGGTCTGGATACTATACGCGGAGTCGTAAACAGTGAATATGCTCATTTTAATACTATCGGCAGACAACAGGAGATGTGGAGATCATTCAATAACCTGTTTAATATTTTATTTCTAATTGCAATAGTCGTAGTAGCTGCAATTATTTTATTTAATAATTTTATCATAAGTATTCTCCTGCCGGGATTTGAAGGTATAAAAAAGGAGAAAGCGGTAGAGATATCTTACATAATTTTCCCGATACTTTTTCTTAAAGTTTTCATCGGTTATTTTCATTCGGTTTATAATGCCGTGAAAAATTTTTTCTTTCCAGTGATCGCGCCGGTAGTTGTCGGAATCGCCCTGCTAATTTCGGTATTGATTCCCTACTACAATAACGAAGTAATATATAATTTATCTTTTGCCAATCTTGCAGGAAATATAGTACTGTTTGCTTTAATGACAGGCGGATTAATTAAGCTGGGAGCTGATTTTAGAATTCACAGAATTGAAATAGACGAAGTTACACAAAAAGTTTTAAAAGGCTCGCTGTCAATTCTGCTGCTTGTGATCTGCAATCAGCTGTATTTATTTTCAAAGAACTATTTTGCATCATACTACGGTGAAGGGGCAATCTCATCATTACATTATTCGGGGACGATCCCAAGCGTCATCATATCCATTATCTTTGCAACGTTCTTTACCGTATTAATTTCAGACCTGTCGTCTATATTTTCTAATGAACAAAAAATAAAAGCCCGGAAGCTGTTTCTGAATACACTGTCTTCTTTAATATTCATGGTGATTCCGGTTATTGTAATGTTCATCGTCTATGCGGGAGAAATTTTGTCTTTAGTTTATCTCCGGGGAAATTTTACAGAAGAAGGAATACAAATGACAATGAAACCTTTTATGTGGGATGCTCTTGCGCTCTTTACATTTATATTATACATAATTCCAACAACACTTTATCTTGCTAAAAAAGAATATCTGCTTTTAACAAAAATAGGCAGTCTGGTTTACTTAACCGGGATACTTTTAAATTATTTATTGACTGAATATTTCGGCTATTATGCAATTTCGATGGCAGCATTTTTTACAACAGGAATTTACGGGATCATGCTTTTATTTTATTCAAGAAAGATAATTGGAAGGCTTGGTAAGTATTCATTGCGCATTATTTTAATGATTCTAAGCGGTGTTTTAACATTCGTAATTCTTGTATTGTTAAGAACATATTTTTTTGATAAGTATATTTCTAATCAATTTGATAAACTCCTGATTCTTATAATCATAAATTCTTTGATTACTATTTTGGTGTACTTTGCTATAACCTATTTTTTGAGAGTTAATTACACATCTGAGCTCTTAAAAAGTGTTAAAAAACAGACATGAATACTACATGTAATTAAATTCTGTATTTTTCTAAACCAATATTTTTAATTATGTTTGATAGAAATTTTTTAAAGTAATTGTAATGACCATTAATTTTATTTTACCTTTTGCAGGGAATAAGCCGATTGGCGGATTTAAGATAGTGTATGAATATGCAAACCGTTTATCTCAAAGAGGACATAAGGTTAATCTGATACATCCATCATTTACATTTAAAGAATCAGCATTGAAAAATGTAAAGTATTTTATCCGTTATTACCAGAGAAAGATTGATAAAAGCTATAATCCTGACAGCTGGTTTCATCTCGATCCGAAAGTGAAATCCCTCTGGATCAGGGAAATCAACAATGAAAATATTCCGGATGCCGACATTCTGATTGCAACTGCCTGGAGAACGGTGACTTGTTCGAAAAAACTTGACAGCAGTAAAGGAAAGAAATTTTATTTCATTCAACATTATGAAACATGGAACGGAAAAGAGGACGAAGTTAATGAAACATGGAAGATGCCTTTCCGGAAAATAGTTATTGCCGGATGGCTGAATGAAATTGCGGAATCCATGGGAGAGAAAGCATCTTACGTTCCTAATGCTTTCGATTTTTCCGAATTTGGCATGGATGTAAATCCCGAAGACAGGGACGGGAAGAAGGTTATGATGCTTTATAACGATCTTGAGTTTAAAGGAAGCATTTACGGGCTGAAAGCTTTTGAAAAATTAAAGGAGGATTTTCAGGACCTCGAGATCATTCTGTTCGGCGTTCCAAAAAAGCCAGACGATCTTCCGCAATGGATGGAGTACTATCAAACACCTGACAGAAAATTGCTGCGGAAACTTTACAATAAAGCTTCGGTCTTTATTAGTCCGAGCTTAGCGGAAGGGTTTCCTCTCCCTCCTGCAGAAGCAATGATGTGCGGAGCTGCGCTTGCGTGTACTGATATTGGCGGACACCGGGAATATGCAATCGATGACAAGACAGCAATTTTGTTTAAACCAAAAGACAGTGATAATATAGTAACCGTATTGAAAAAATTGCTGTCAGACAGCGAACTCAGATTCAGGTTGGCTTATGCAGGAAATGGTTACATAAAGCAATTTACCTGGAAAAGATCAGTAGATGATTTTGAAAATATTTTGAAGCAAAATTGAAAAAAAATCTAATACATATTATCTCTTCACTCGGTAACCTTTTATTCTTTTTCAAAAAGAAAGAAATCAAAAGGGAAAAGATAAATAAGATATTAATAGTATCTCTTTATTTCAGAGGAGATGTGCTTTTCAATACAGCTGCAATAAAAATGCTGAAAAAAATTTTCCCGCATTCAGCCATTGATGTACTGGTAAAGTCTAGATCGGAAGACGTACTTGAGGGAAACCCAAACTTAAACAAGCTTATCGTATTTGATGATATTAAAACAGCCGATTATAATGACAGCACAGGACTCAAGCTCAATAAAAAACTTTCACTTTTAAAAAAGATACGGAATGAAAAATACGATCTGTGCATAGATTTTACCGGGAAATATTCTACTGCATTAATTGCACTTCTCGGCGGATTTAAATATTCTTTCGGTCTGAATTACAACGGTTTCGGATTTTGCTACTCGAAGTTTGTAAATATAAATACACAGAATACTAAAGGTCATCTTGCGGAAAAGTATCTTTACACTGTAAGGGAAGGTTTGAGTATAAACGAAACGGAATGGAAAGAGCTTTTAAATAATTTTGTGAATAAATGCGACATATTTATAAGCAAAGACGATGTGAATGTGGCTGAAAAAACTCTTACTTCATTGAATATAAACCGTGATAAGCCGTTGATTTGCATTCAGGTTACTGCTGGCTGGAACGCTAAAGAATGGGGTGGAGCTGATTATTCAAAGCTTTTCAAAAAATTCATTGAATCGGATTATTCATTTGTGTTGATTGGTTCGGAAGAAGATAAGGAAGTCAATTTCAAAATACTTGACACAGTATCTCCTGATTTTAGGAAATATTTTCTGTCACTGCCGCTTAAAGTCAACGCGGCAATGATCAAACTTTCGGATTTATTTATCGGAAGCGATTCTATCGGTCTTCACATTGCGGGAGCTGTTGGGACACCTTCAATAGGCTTGTTCGGACCAACGAATCCTGATTTCTCAAATCCGAAGGGTGAGATGCACAGAGTTGTCTATAAAAAACTATTTTGCTCTGCGGAAAAATCGAATCAATACTGTACAAGAGATGCCGGTAAAAGCTGTCCGGACATTGTTTGTATGAAAACAATTTCACCGGAGGAAGTTATGTTCGATGCTGAGCTTTTACTTAATAAATATTTTCATCAAAAGAGAATCACGGCTTGAGAAAGATTAAGGTACTTCACATTTCGCCCGATTCGGTAATTCACGGAACTGAACGACACATACTTTCCATACTAAAATACTCTGACCGGGAAGAATTTGAACACTCGGTTGCAGTTCCTGAGGAGGGAGATTTTAAAAATGTACTCGAGAAAATGAATATAAAAACTTTTATTGCCGGAAGGAAGCACGGATATAAGGGCAAGTTAGATGGAATTTTCGGAAAGGATGCAAGGGCACTCTATAAATTAATAAGAAAAGAAAAGTTTGATATCGTGCACACTCATTTGAATTCTCTTGGCGGTATTATCGCAAAACTGGCGGGTGCTCCTGCGATAGTGCATACAAGGCACGGAGTCTTCTGGAGTGAAGATGAACTCAAGAGAATCTCCTTCATAGATAGAAAATTTCAGAAAATTAAGTCGAACATGTTTGATAAGACCATAGCAATCGGTAATTATGAAAGAAAGACTCTTGTTGAAAAGCTCGGCTATGACAGTGCGAAGATAGCGGTTACACTCAACGGAGTGGATGTTGATGAATTGCATGCGAAAGTGGACAAGACAAAAACCAAATCCGAGCTGTTCGGGACTGAAGACATTATTGCAGGACTCGTAGGAAGATTGGAAAAACAGAAAGGGTTTCATTATCTGATAGAAGCAGTGAATTTGATCAAAGACAAAACTGACGGGATAACTTTTGTAATCATAGGAAACGGAAGTCTGAAAGAAGAGCTTACAATGATGAGAGACAAAATGGGGCTTGAAAAGAAAATCATATTTTTGGATTACAAAAAAAACATTCTCGACTATGTGTATAATTTTGATTTCATGGTTCTTACATCTTTATGGGAAGGTCTTTCATACGCCGTTCAGGAAGCCATGGCTTTGAGCAAACCTGTTATTGCGCTTACTTCCTCGAATGTTTCCGGAGTAAAGGAAATCATAGTCAGCGGAGAAACAGGATATCTTATTGAGTCTGATTATGTAAATGAGCTCGGAAAATTTATTCTTGTGCTTTCAAAGGACATAAACAGGAGACTGAAGTTCGGGAGAGCTGCAAAGGAAAGAGAAAAAGAATTTTTTCCCGAATGGAAAACAGCAAGCGACATGGATAATGTTTACCGTGAACTATATGATTCAAAAATAGGAGCCGGCAAAAATTGAAGATTCTTTTTATATCTTATGATTTTCCGTATCCGCCTTCGGGCGGATCAATCAGCCGGGATTATAACTTAATAAAACAGCTTTCAAAATATCACGAATTACACTGGATCAACAGAACGATTCGCGGTGAGACCAAACAGGAATACAAAGATGAAATGAAAAAATATTTTAAAGAAATGAATATTATTGAGTGGAATTACGATCAGAGTTTTTTAGGTTTACTCGAAAGCCTTGTCACAAAGACTCCTTACATTATTAAGAGATTTGAATCAGAGGAAATGAAAGATGTCGTAGCCGGTGCAATCGGTAGAAACAATTATGATCTTATTTTTTGCGATCACATTTATCTGCTGCAATACATACCGGAGAATATAATTGGTAAAATCCCCGTAATCCCTAACAATGAAGACTGCGGCTTTACTTATTATAAAAGAATGACTGAAAATTCGGGGTTTGCAAGAAGAATTTATGCTGAATCCCAATGGAAAAAGTTATTGAATTACGAAATTGAAGTATTAAAAAAGTACAAAGTGTATATCACAACTTCGGAAAAGGAAAAAGAGTTAATGTCAAAATATTATAACAAAGCCGAGATCTGTGTCATAGAAAACGGAGTTGATACGGAATTTTTTAGTGAGTTTGAGAGAACAGATTTTGATCCGAACATAGTTTTTACTGCATGGTTCAGATATTATCCAAATACAGTCGCTGTCATTGATTTTGTAAAGAATGTCTTTCCGAAGATCAAAAAAGAATTACCGGAGGTGAAATTTTATATTGTAGGCAAAGAGCCGCCTCAGAAAGTAAAAGATCTTGAGAAGACTGAAGGAGTGATAGTTACCGGATTTGTTGATGATATAAGAAAGTATCTTGGAAATGCGGATGCCGCTGTAATTCCTTTGCAGATAGGCGGCGGTACACGGCTAAAAATTCTTGAAGCCATGTCAATGAAAATTCCCGTAGTATCAACAGAATTAGGCGCAGAAGGTCTTGACGTCGAAGACGAAAAGAATATTCTCATTGCGCGGGATGATGATGAGTTTGTACAAAAAGTAATTAATGTGATCCGGGATAAAAATTTATCGAAACAACTTGCAAAAAACGGCAGAACACTGATGGAAAAAAAATATGACTGGGAAAAAATCGGAATAAAGCTGAATGTCTTTATTGACTCTTTTGTAAAAAATTTTAATCCGGTAAAATGAAATACGATCTCCTCATACAAATTATTAATTATAATACTAAGAAATACCTCGCTGTGTGTCTTGAGAGCTTGTTCACAGATTTAAATGAATCGGGTATTAATTATAAAGTCATCGTACTGGATAATAAATCGGGAGATGATCTTGAGGAGTTTGAGAAGCTTTATGCAGGTAAAAATATCTCCTTCCATTATTCAAAAGATAATCTTGGTTTCGGAGGAGGTCATAATTTTATTTCCAAAATGGAGGACAGTAATTGTATCCTGATTCTGAACTCGGACATAAAGTTCATCGAAAAAGATACGGTGAAAAGATTGTATGAAAGATTGAAAGGATCAAATGTTTATAAGGTAACGGGACCAAGATTAGTTGAGGAAGATATGATGCAGCAGAGATTTGATCACGGGGAGATTCACGGGATCAGCTCATGGGTAAAGAATAATTACGGTTCATCATACTGGAAACCCTGCAGCAAACCCGTAGAGGCAGCCTGGGTATCCGGCGCTGTCTTCATGATCAGGACAGATTTGTTTAAAAAAATCAATGGCTTTGATGAAAATTTCTTCCTGTATAAAGAAGAAGAAGATCTCTGTAAGAGAATTCGTGATAATGGTGAGAAAATTCTGTATGACCCTACTGTAACTGTGATGCATTACGGACATGTCGTTGCAAAAAGAAATGAGCACTTTTCAAACTCGATGAATTATTATCTCGACAAACATTTCAGAGATAAGATCAGCTATAAGATTTTGAACGCATTTAAAATTGCTAAAGATCTGGCATTTTACGGAAAAATTAAAGAAAGAAGTTGACTGTCTGATTTTTTAACAGATTACTGATTTTTGGAGAATTTAATGACAAATACCATAAAAATTTCTGACATCCGTCATATTTAATCTCTTCATAAGAAGATAATTTTAAGAAGATTAGAATTTAAATATAATTAATTACAAAAATAACTAAATTTCATTTTACATTCCTAAAGGAGAAAATTTCATGAACATTCTTTTTGTTGCTAATAGATTTCCCTATCCGCCGTACCGCGGTGATAAGCTGAAAATATTTAATCTGGCTAAACAGCTCAGCAAAAAACATAATCTGTATCTTATCACATTCATTCAGGATAAGAGTGAATTCATGTATGTTGATGTTCTGAGAAAATATTTTAAAGAAATTGAAGTAGTGTACTTATCAAAGTATCAGTCTGCGGTTAATTGTCTTACAAACATATTTTCATCAAAGCCGCTTCAGGTACATTATTTTCAGTCTTCATTGTTCGACGGGCTTTTAAACTCTTTTATAGACAGGCACAGCATTGATGTTATACATACTCAGCACTTAAGAATGTCACAATACACATATAAAATTAAGAATATTCCTACTGTACTGGATTTGCCTGATGCATACTCGCTTTACTGGAAGCGCAGATCTATGCTGAACGGAAGTTATCTTAAGAAGAAATTCGGTTTGATTGAGCATAAGAAGGTTTTAGAATATGAGAGCATAATTAAAAATTTTGATCTGACACTTGTGTGTTCAGAGGAAGACAGATCACTTCTGAAAAATGACCATGATTACAGCAGCGTCGATATTCTGCCTAACGGAATTGACACGTCAACCTTTCATTCCGATTATCACGATTATAGTATTGACAACAGGATAATTTTCACGGGAAACATGGATTATTTTCCAAATACTGATGCAGCCCTATATTTTTCAAAAGAGATATTTCCCGAAATCTTAAAAAAACATCCGGATGTAAAATTTTATATCGTCGGTCAAAAGCCTCCGAAGAAAGTTCTCGATCTGCAGTCTGATAATATTATAGTAACCGGATTTGTGAAATCCATAGCTGAAGAATACAGGTTAAGCTCAATTGCAGTGTCACCTGTAAGAGTCGGCGCAGGTACACTCAACAAGGTTCTTGAGCCAATGGCAATGGGAGTGCCTGTTGTTTCTTCTTCCATTGGATTTGAAGGGATAGGGGCTGCTCACGGAAAAGAGATCATACTTGCAAACAGCAAGGAAGAGTTTATTGATTCTGTTAACAATCTTTTATCCGATCAGATTTACAGGAGCCAAATTGGAGAAGGCGGTAAGAATCTCGTGACACAAAATTTCGGCTGGGATAAAGTATCTGATCAGCTTGAAAATTATTTTTATCAGGTCTGCGGAAAGGAAAGAAGTTTTCATTCACAAACGCTTCAGAAAGCTGTGTAATTTATTCCTGAGACTTGGATTTTTCATGTATGTAAGTTCAAAGCATTTTAACTATTTAGCAGAAGTCTGATTTTTGATTTTCCTTTGCAAGCTGCTGTTATTTTTGATTATTAAAATTTCTGCCTCATTACTTTAGTAACTTTCCCGGTACAATTTCCCTGAAATAGTTTTGTATGAAGAAAATATCCGGTCTTTGCTTTTTTTATACCTGTTAAAGCATTCTTTTGAACTGACAGAATCATTTCTTGATTTATACAGTTTGCCGAGCTGAAAATTTGCATCGGGATAATCCGGAAAAAGTTTTATCGCCTTTAGAAGATTAATTTCAGAATTCACAGTATCTCCAAAACGAATAAGTACATCAGCCAGATGAAAATGACTCAGTGCTGATTCAGGATCAGATTTTACGGCTTCCGTTAGGAAAAACAATGCCTGATCAGGATAATTTTTACTTAGGTTGTATTGTACCAATGCTAACAGCCTGTTTGTTTTCTTACTTAATATATGAGTTTCACCGGGAACGTATTTAAAGATCTCAAATGCGTCAGTGCTGCGTTCATTTTTTTCTGAAGTAAATAAAGGGTTCGCATTATCTACACGGCACCAGTTCTTCATTGTCGCAAAATATTTCACATCTTTTTCTCTGAGAAAATCCTGCATAACTGAAATGTAATTTTCATCCGGAAGCTTTTCAATGAGCTGGGGTGTGACCAAACCTACAATATCAATAATTTTTCTGTTGCTGTAAAATCCAATTGCACCTATCTCGTGAGTAGCAATAACATCTTTCGGAGCTGTATTTTTTTTTATCCAGTCTGCAGCATCAATATGTATGATCTGGTTTTTTCTGCATTCGTTTGAAAACACTTCTCTTTCTGAATACAGGTCATGGCTGACCATATAAATACAGATAAGCCAAACAATGTATTTTGCATAATGAATGTATGAGCCTGCATATTTACTTAAGCTGTCAAATAAAAAAATAAATCCTGATACCGAGACCATAAGATAAAAAGGTATCAAGGGTACAAAATATCTGCCGTTAAGTCCGGAGTATGGCATACTAAGCCAGAATGCCAATATGAAAATTATAATAAAAATGAAAAATAGGAAGTTAATATTTCCTTTTCGCTTAAACAAATCGCAGAGAAGTTTAACAAAGGAAAATATAAACCCGGGCATAAAGAAAGAGTAACTTCCTGATGCAAAGAAACCCAATACATCATTTTCCAGGAAGGTTTCCCTGCTCATAAATTCCGGTGAATAGAAAATCCTTTTTGCATAGAAAGTATTTGGCAGAACTGTACCCGACAGAAATAAATTAAAGAATGCATAAAGCAGGAACGAACCCGAAATAATAAAAAATATTAACCGGATATTTTTTGATGTTAATTTTATGCTGCAGGTTCTTGAATTATCTCTGATAAAATATAAGTTATAAAAGTAATCGATGATGATTGCAAATATGAAGAGAATCCCTTCCGGCCTTATCCACACGCTTAAAGCCAGAGTAACTGCAAGAGGCACGATTTTTAAGATTCGGTAAAAATAAAGTGAAAGTAGCAGATTAAATACAAAGAGACCGGTTTCCATTCCGGATACCGAAAAAAATATAATTTTTTTATCCAGGGCAAATATAAGAACTGAAGCAATCAGGTACGGATATTTGGTTTTGAAATCGAGGAGATTTATTTTGAATAAAATGATAATTGATAAAATGAACATTGAAATTCCTGCTGCATAGCTGAGTAAAAATTCGTTTTCTATGAAGAAGTTTCCTGCGGCTAGAATAAATGTAAAAAGAGGCGAGGTGGATCCTGATGTAATCATTTCATCTTTGAAAAAAGAAAATGATAAATACTCAGATAGATTTTTTGCAAAAGTAAGATGAATAAAAGCATCATCAAAAGGTAATCCGTAGACCCCGTACCGGTTATTATAGAAGTAAATAAAATTAACCGGAAGGGCGGCGGCTGATAAAAGCAAGATTATTATAAAAAATCTATATGGATTTAAAACTGAGGGTTTGAGTGAAGGAAAGATTTTCTTTTTTGACATTTTTCATGGGGGGGAGGGCTGTAATTATCAAAAAAAGATTCTGATTGAAAATCCATTTTAATATTTAATTTTGCAAGCAATAAATCTTTCCAAAAAATTGCATGATAAATCTTGAACTATATGAACTAAATGATTAATTTAAAAATATTTTCATTTCATGTAAACCCTTTTCAATTAACCGGCATCTTATTAATGAAATGTAAACAATAGCATGAGCTCATCAGCAATTTCCTTAAACCTACTCGTTAAAAGCCCGGATGAAGATTTCAAGCTTGTCGAGCAGGCAATCGAAGGCAGCAATGATGCTTTCAAAGAACTTTTCATGAAAAACGTACCCCGGGTATATTCGCTGTGTCTGCGGATTTCAGCTGATTCGCACCTGGCAGATGATCTGACGCAGGAAGTTTTTATAAAAGCATGGGAAAAACTGAAAACATTCAAGTTCGAGAGTAAATTTTCCACGTGGCTTCACAGTATAGCAGTAAATCAATTTTTGATGCACCTGAGAAGCGATAAGAGATCCTCTGACAAAGCAGAAGAAATGAAAAAAGATCTTCAAAATTCTTCCGGTGTAAAGCAGTCACAGGATTTCCTGATAGATCTGCAGAACGCTATCATGAAATTACCGGATCAGGCAAGAGCGGTATTGGTTCTGCACGATATAGAAGGTTATAAGCATAACGAAATATCTGATATGATGAGCATTCAGCCGGGAACATCAAAAGCACATCTTCACAGGGCAAGAAAAATTTTAAGAAAGGAGCTTTCAAAATGAAAAATGAAAATTATAACGAGTCGAGAGTCAGTACGGGAATATGTGAGGAAACCGAACTACTTATTGATGAACACATTGAAGGGATGATTTCTCTCAAAGATAAGGAAGCAATGGATGAACACATAGCTAATTGTAAATCATGTTCTGATTATCTTAAAGAAACAACAGCACTTGTAAAAAATTTAAACTCATTACCTTCACAAGCAGTAAATCTTTCCGTTCAGCAGAAAAATGATTTATGGAAAAATGTGGAATCAAAAATTGATACGGAAAAATATAAAAAAGAAATGTCCTTAAAAACCCAAGTTGTGGCAGATGAAGGTAAAACACCAAATAACTTCCTTTACAGATACAGATATATACTTTCAGGCATTGCTGCGCTGATTGTTATTGGATTTATTATTTTCGGAGTAAAGAATATGAAAATAGAAAGTGACCGTTTGTCTGAGCAAAGAGCCATCGGATTTGGAAATTACTGGAAAGTTTCAAATTTACAGGGTACATCTCTTATAAGTGATGTTGCTATGAATAAGTATGACAGCATAAAGGAAGGTCAGTGGATTCTTACAAATTCCGATTCGCGTGCAGAGCTTGTTGTCGCTGATCTGGGTAAAGTAATCATTGAACCGAATTCGAAAGTAATATTTGTCAAGAGCGCCGATGGCGATAAAAGAATATTGGTTGAATACGGAACAATCAATACTGTAATGAATCCAAATACCAAAGATTTTTTTGTCGAAATGCCCTCAGCCGTGGCAACTGATAACGGCGGTTCATACATGATAACGATTGATTCGACCGGTGACGGACTGGTATTTGTAAAATCCGGAAAGGTAGAGGTTGCATCTCCTAACAGGGAAGCCATAGTACCTGCGGGAAATTTGGTATTAACAAAGAAAAACTTAGGTGTGGGAACACCTTTTAACGAAAACTCTTCAGCAAAATTCAAGAGTGCTTTGTTTAATTTTGATTTCGGCAACTGCGAAGGTTCCTGTGTTAAAACTCTTATAAACAATGCGAAGATGTCGGATGCGGTTACGCTAGTGAATCTGATACCGAATGTTGATAAAGAGTATTCCGATCAAGTTTATACAAAGCTGGCAAATTTTGTACCGCCGCCGGCAGGTGTTCCGGTTGACAGCATTCCTTACATTGACGAAGAAGAAATTAACCGGTGGGTAGACAAAATACAGGCTGAAGTTCAGGCAAACGTTGAAAGAAGCATGAAGGAAGTTGAAAAAAGCATTGAGCAGATAAACAACGCCGAATACTTAAATGAAGAGACATTTAAAGGGCTTGAAGATTTTGCTAAGAACTGGAAATTCCAGATCAAAACCAATCCTGAAGGAACATATGTCTGGGAAGAAGATTCACTTGAGTTTGATAAGGAGCAGTTTAAAAAAGATATGGAAGAAATGAAAAAGGATATTAAAGAAAATTCTAAATTAAACAAAGAACAGCTTAAAGAAGACATGGAAGAATTAAAAGAAGATCTTAACGAGATGAAGATTGAACTTAAGGAAAATTTAGACATGAATAATGAGGAATTAAAAAAAGAACTTGAAAAAGCAAATGAAGAAATCAAGAAAGCAATGAAAGAAGTCGAGAAAATTAATATTCCGGATTCAGTCAGGCATAAGATTAAAGTCAAAGTAAATTCAAAAGACGGTTTCGAATTCAATGAAGTACCCAAAGTTGATGAAGTTCCGGAAATTCCTAAGACTCCTGAGGAAATTGAATCAAATGATAAATAAGTAT
>CAYNTN010000014.1:0-53374 GCA_964399995.1 uncultured Ignavibacteriaceae bacterium | reverse complement strand
TAAGGAATATTTTAACGATTATTTTATTATTTAAAAATATTTTGGACAGCATTGTATTTCGAGTATTTCCGGCTCGCATTTTCCTCTTTTAAAGAACATTAATTAAGATTAAATTTGAGTATTAGCTAGCAAAATCTTCTTGAAATTATCATTTAAATAATTTATAAAGTATTTGAATTTAAAATTTTCCGTAATCACACCTTCTTTAAATCAGGGAAGATTCATCAGGGATACAATCGAATCTGTTTTAAATCAAAATTATACAAACTTTGAGCATATAATCATTGACGGAGGTTCCAGTGATAATACTATTAGCATCTTGAAGGAGTATCCTCATTTAAAATGGGTGTCCGGAAAAGATAAAGGACCTTCAAGTGCAATCAATAAAGGATTCAATTTAGCGACCGGTGATGTATTCAGCTGGTTAAATTCAGATGATTTTTATGATGAAAATGTATTCCATACAGTTAATAAATATTTCATAAAGAATAAAACTGAAGAACTTTTATTTGGAAATTTGACTATTGTTGATATAAACGGAAATATATTATACAGAGATAAAACCCATAAAATCACAAAAGATTATTTAGTTAATATAAGCGCTGATGTTGTAAGGCAGCCCTGTTCTTTTTTTTCATCCAAATTATTTAAAGAAGTGGGCAGGCTGGATGAAAACCTGAATTTGGTTTTCGATTATGATCTCTTTATACGAATGCTTGAATGTACCCAATGTGGTTTTATAAATATGAATCTGGCGTTTTACAGAGAGTATCCGGCTACATTAACACGCAGGAATATATCAAAACAAGCTAAGGAAATTTTCAAGGTATCGAGAAAACACGGAGGAAACATCGTCAGCAAACTGAACTACACCAATATTAAAAAAATACTCTTCCCTGCAAAATATATTGAACAGAGAGTACATAAAGACTTTTTAGATACAGTTGAATAACAAAAATAGAATTTTATTCATATCACATTCTTCATTCTTCAACGGAGCCGAGATTTGTCTTCTTACACTTGTTAAAACTTTGAACAGGGACTTATTTGAACCTATAGTAGTTTTTCCAAATGCAGGACCTTTGGAACAGGAAATAAAACTTCTTAATGTAAAAACATACATTACACCACTTGAAAGGTGGATTAGATACAAGAGTGATGAACCTGTTCAGAATATTGATTTCAAAAATAGAGTCCAAAGAATTACGGAAATAATCGAAAAGGAATCTATAAATATAGTTCATACAAACACATCCGTTGTAATTGAAGGCGCTGTCGCGGCAAAAATTAGGAATGTTCCTCATGTATGGCATATACATGAGTATCTGAAAGATAATACAGAATTCTATCCGTGTCTTCCCCTACCTTTAACTTATGCAGTAATATCTTGTCTGTCTGAAAAAATTATATCGGTATCGGGGTTTGTTAAAGGTCAATTTGAACCGATTATAAATATTGATAAAATTTCTACTATATATAATGGAGTGGAAAAAAATAGAGCTGAAAAAAATGATAATTTGCTTAAGAAAAATTTTGGAATCGATGATAATGGACTTATTGCAGTGACTGTGGGCATTCTTTCAGAAGCAAAAGGATATTTAAATTTACTGGAATCTGCGTCAATTGTTCGTGATAGAGGTTATCCCGTAAAATTTTTCTGGGTAGGAGGGAGTGATAAGAAAACACTTCGTGATTTCAAATCAAAGGTTAAAAAATTCGGTCTAAAGGATTCAGTGTTTTATCTCGGATTCAGGAAAGATATTCCTGAAATTCTTAAATGTTCGGATTTACTGATATGCGCTTCAACAATGGAAACTTTATCTCTCGCTATACTTGAAGCTATGGCAGCAGGTTTACCAGTAATTACAACAAATTGCGGAGGACCTTCAGAATGTGTGGAAGACGGATTAACAGGTTTCATTGTACCGGTAAATGACCCTGCAAGATTAAGTGAAAAGATAAATGAAATCAGCTCCGATAGTCAGTTACGAAAAAGACTGGGAGAAAATGGTTTAAGACTCTACCTGAGTAAGTTCAGAGCAGATCTTTATAACAAAAATTTTGAAGACTTATATTCAAAGATTATTAAGGATAAAAAGTCCGAAACAATTTCAGTAAAAGAAGAAATTTTGACCGAATCTTTTCTGGAATTGTATCAGGGAATTTCAGAACATCACTGGAAAAGACTTAAAAAGATGGACTGAAAAATAATTAACAATCAATATGATTACCATTGATGTTTATTAACCGGAATTCCTTGAAGGTCCCGGAAAATGTAAAAGAATTTATTTGACAATCTGAAATTAAAAATTAAAGAATATAAAAATGAGCAAAGATATTACTCAGGAAAATACAATTAAGAAAACCATAAAAAAGATTGTCCCGAAGTCTGGCCTAAATTTTATTCACAATGTAATTTTAAAAAAACCAAGAAGTAAGATGCCGATGAATCTTTATAAATATTTCTTTGCACCTGCCATAAACAGAAATTATTTACTGAAATTAGATAATATTGAGAAGAGTGGTCAGATATCAGGGAGCGATCCTTACAGTATATTTAAAGGAAGCGACGATGATTTTTGGTTTTGGATATATACACGCGGGTATTCACAGCGAAAAAGTTTGCAGACTATTTTGCCTTCCATGCCAGAGGAGAGTTTGCAGCTTCAGTTTACAGGTATTAGCGGGGATACAGCATTGGAGGAGGCATTTTCGTTTTATCAATTTATCAAACAATCTGCTAAACATCAGGGATTGAGCATTACTCCTGAAACCCGGATATTGGATTTTGGATGCGGTTGGGGCAGAATAATTCGCTTTTTCCTGAAAGAAATCCCCGCTGTAAATTTATATGGTGTTGATTGTGATGAAGAAATTATTAAAATTTGCCGTAATTCAAATTTAAAATCTAATTTTCAGGTCAACAACATTTATCCGCCTGCTGAATTCAAGGATAATTTTTTTGATATAATATATTCTTACTCAGTTTTTTCCCATTTGTCGGAAGATGCCCACAAACAATGGCTGGCAGAGTTCAAAAGGATTTTAAAACCGGGAGGAATTTTAGTGGTTACCACCCGTGACAGGGACTTCATTATTCATTGTGCGAATATGAGAGAAATTAATAAAGATGATATTCCCTTTTTTGCTGATGGACTAACCAATACTTTTTTAAATACAGCAGATAGCTTACAGCAATACGATAGAGGTGAATATGTTTATGAACCGGTTGGAGGAGGAGGAGTTCGTGATGGTTCATTCTATGGAGAGACCTGCATCCCCAAAAAATATGTAATGAAAGAGTGGAAAACATACTTTAATAAAATAGATTTTATTAACTACAAAAAGCACGGGCGTTTTAATCAGAATACTATCATTGTGCAAAAATAAAGAAGTAACAACTAAAATTTAGAAGTAAAACAGAATATCGGTTTAATGTAATGTTTAGAACAAAATAGTACATAAGTAAAATAATATATTTATAACCGAAATTTATTGAAGAATAAAAAATTGACAATTGAGAGAAAATGACCAATGGGATAGATATTAATTACATGTTTTTTCAAAAAATATTCCCATGACTAAACCCCGAATCATCGCATTTTATCTGCCGCAATATCATCCGATTCCTGAAAACGATCAATGGTGGGGTAAAGGATTTACAGACTGGAGAAATGTAGCAAAATCAACGCCGAGGTTTTTCGGACACTATCAGCCTCATTTACCGGCAGACCTGGGTTATTATGATTTGCGACTTGAAGAAACCAGAATTTCTCAGGCTGAACTGGCAAATCAATACGGGATTACCGGTTTTTGTTATTATCATTACTGGTTCAATGAAAAAATGCTGCTTGAAAGACCATTCAATGAAGTTCTTAAGTCAGGGAAACCGGATTTTCCCTTTTGTTTATGCTGGGCGAATGAGAACTGGACCAGGAGATGGGACGGAAAAGATAAGGAAATTCTGATGAATCAGAATTATGAAGAATACAATCCGGCAAAGCACTTAGAATGGCTAAACAAGGCGTTTTCAGACAATAGATATATACGGATTGGAGGAAAACCCCTGTTCCTGATTTACAATACAGCCGATATTCCGGATTTAGAAAAGAAAATAATTGTCTGGAGAAGGTTGGTTAAAGAAAAAGGTCATCCGGGTCTTTTTTTATGTTCTGTGAAAAGTATTCATAATAATTTAAGTTATAATGAAACAATAAATTTAGGCTTTGATGCAATAGTTGATTTTGTCCCGAATGGCAAGGAAAAACGCCACATGAAGATAAAGAGTATACCCAGGAATTTTTTTCGCAGACTCATTAATAAATTAATTGTGACACTGCATTTAGAGAATAAAATTAATAAACTTCCGGTTTCCTATGTATTTAGTTATAAAGCATTACTTAAAGAAAAACTTGAAAAACCTGCAAACGAAAATAAAATCTTCCCTTGTGTAATGCCAAGCTGGGATAACAGCGCCAGAACAAAAATGTCACATGTAATTCAAAATGATAATACAGACCTCTATAAAATGTGGCTCGATAATTCGATTGAAAGGGTAGAGCGTTTTCCCGCTGACGAGCAAATTGTGTTTATAAATTCATGGAATGAATGGGCTGAAGGTTGTCATTTAGAACCGGATCTCCGGAACGGGAAAAAGTTTTTAGAAGCAACAATGCAGATTTTAAAGCAATGGCAGACAAAACGAAAATCAGCTGATGGGTAATTAGTAACTCAAAAACGGATTAATTAAAATTTAGAAATATGATATTGAATTTATTTCCCAACATCAAAATTTTGTTGCTGAATATAAATGTCATCTTCATTTTGCTTGGTTCACATTGCGGGTTGTTTGCACAGACAACTCCAATGCCGGGCTTAAACAAGAGCAATTATACAAATTCCGTTTCATCGGAAAAGTCCGGTATTATACTATTTAAATTTAGTACAGGAAGCCGTTCATTAACCTACGGATATTCATTGAAAAACGGGTCTTCCTTTAACGGAATCAAAGTCAGCACTGGTGGATATACTTTTTTCCCGAGCTACTTCGGAGGTGTTAGTGCTATATCTCCCGTGACCAATATCAGATACTATATGTGGTCAGAGGAAATTAAAAAAAAATTGCTTGGGTCTCGTGTTTCCGGAGATACATTGATCGCTGAATGGGTGATATATAAGGAATCAGAGTTTTATTTTCATTACGAATATAAAATTTCAATTAAAGGAATGACTTTGATAATCAGAGTAAAAGATTTGGGAAAAATAAAAAATCATCCTATAAATAATTATGCATACGCTTCATTCTTTCAGCTTGACAGATGCGAGGATGCCGTAGAACCGGTAAATATAAGCATCCCTTATCTTACAACCTTTAATATTCTATATACAAATAATCTTTTTACTTCAATATTTTTTGACTGGACAAAAACCAATGCATCACAGATTTATCCCGTGACAGGTAAATTCTCAAACTCTTCAGTCTATTATTCACAGACAGCTTATTATAAAAAAAAAACAAACGGAAAATATAACAAACTGGATGAGACAATTTATCTTACTGTATCACCTGACCTTGATGAAGTACTGCCGAATATTCCTAATCCTGTATCTGAATTTAAATCTGCTTCTGTTAATCATTTAGTTTATGATAACTGGGATAAAGGTTTTAACAAAATAATTTCAGATACTAAGACTCTTAAACAAAACGGAATTGACAGTTTGTGGCTCATAGTTCATGACTGGCAGAACGGAGGGTATGACAATAAACTGCCTGATGTTTTGCCTTCAAACTCACTTTACGGCGGGAATACAGCTCTCAAAGAACTAAGCGCTCTGTGCAGATCATATAAATATCTTTTCTCGCTTCATGAAAACTACTCGGATTTTTATCCTAACGCCAAGTCTTATAAAACCGAGCATATAGCGCTCGATTCAAAAGGTGAATATATAAAAGCCTGGAAAACATCTGAAGTTCAATCGCATCTTCTAAAACCTGTAAAGGTAAATGATTATTTAAACTCGATATCATCTAAAATCAAAAAAACTTTTTCTACCAATGCATCTTTTGTTGATGTAATGGCTGCAAGAAATCCATCCGACTATGTGGATTATGATTATGAATCAAGTTATGCGGGAAAGTTTAAAGGTACTTACACTTATTATAAAAATGCAGCAAAGCAGTTAAGAAAAATTCATAAAGGACCTGTTAGTTCTGAAGGCTATAATCATTTTTTGTATGTAGGATATTATGATGACATAACTGCTCAGATTTTAGATGCGGAATTTAATAAAAATCCGGCTATAGGCGGATATTATCGTCCTTTGCTTGTCAATTTCGACTTATTAAAAATGCATAATAAAAGCATGGTTCATGGTGTCGGTTACTTAGAAAGATTCTTTTCAAAAAATAATATCTGGCAGAGTCATATGGGCAGAAGCAAAGATTCTATCCTTATCTGTTCTGCAACAGAATTGGCTTACGGACACGGAGGATTTATTCAGTCAAACTCATATGACTATCTGGAGCAGGCGAAAATAGAGTATGAGTTTGTTTATCCAATGCAGCTTTTATACGGCAATGCGAATGTGAAGAAAATTTTATACAATGATGATGGGAATTTAATATCGGTTTCTGACTACATAAAAAAGTATCCGCTTGTATTTAACGATATTCAAAGCGATAAATTTCTTTCACAGGTATATATTGAATATGATAACGGAGTTAAAATATATGTTAACAGAAATAATTTCAAAGAATGGCAGATTTTTTTGAATAATTCAAACGGATGGTATAATTACAATGCAGTCGTAAACGGAACCGCACTGTTAAAAACAGACACTCAATCACCTGGAAATGTTATTCTCCCGAAATCAAATGGATGGTTATGCTATTCAACCTATAAACCACTGTACTGAATTCAAAAATTGTCAAAGTCGAAAAGTGATATACTGCGGAAGATTAATTTTCAAGATAAAAGATTTTTTTGAATACTCATTATCTAATATTATTCCCATTTTGTTTAGTGGAATAACATATCTTTCAGAAGCCTTTTAAACGTTTTTAATTGAGAAACAGGTTTTTTGTAGTTACGATAAGTAATATGTTTACTATGAATTCTAATAAGCAAGTAGATTATCATTAGAATCTCAATAATTATTTTTAAAATGAAAAAATTCATTAAAAAATTACTGTATTTAAACGGATATGAATTAAGAACATTTCCCGGCGGTATTGACAAAAAAATAATTGATTTATTTAAGAAGAGAAATATTAACCTGGTTTTTGACGTAGGAGCTAACATTGGTCAGTATTCAGAATACTTAAGGCATATCGGATATAAAGGTGAAATTATTTCATTTGAACCACTGGAGCAAGAATACAAAAAACTAAATGCAGTTTCAAAAACTGATAAAAGCTGGAAAACTTATAATTTTGCATTAGGAGATGAGGATGGTGAGGGTATTATTAATGTAGCTGGAAATTCATTCAGCAGTTCAATTTTAAACATGAATATTAAACACCTTGAAAGTGCTCCTGAATCTAAATACATCAGCAAGCAACAAATCAGTATAAGAAAATTAGATAGCTTTCTTGAAGAACATCCTGATCTAAAAAAGCACAACATCTTTCTAAAAGTGGATGTACAGGGATATGAAAAAAAAGTCATTCAGGGTTCTGAAAATAATTTAAATCTGATTAAGGGCATTCAGCTTGAGTTGTCTTTTGATCAGCTTTATGAAGGTGAAACAGTATTTAGTGAAATGGTGGATTATTTAAGTTTAAAGAATTATTATTTATGTTCAATTTCTCCTGAATTTTACAATCCGGATAATGATAAATTACTCCAAGTAAATACAATTTTTTTTAAGAATGAGAGGCTTGGATTCTAAAACCGTTTTGTTAAAATTCCAAAACAGGTATATTTGAGTTGTAATATTTCAGTTTAAAATATTTCACACAAAAGCGTTATGAGTTAGTATTTATTGCAGGAAAATTAAATTGGATTTACGGTATTTCTCTAAAAAATTTTACACCCCGAATGTTTATAAAAAGAAAATCCAAAGTACTTTTGATATTCATTTTATCTCTGTTTATTTCATCGGGGTTTCGAAATTCTGACAATCCGGACTATGAATGGGAAATTACTTTTGAAGACAACTTTGACTCATTCGATACAGCAAAATGGCTTACAGTTTATGAATCCGGCGGGAGAACCAACTGGGCAAACAAAGAGCTGCAATGGTACAAAGATGAAAATGTAATTCCTGAAAACGGAATACTTAAACTTATTGCAAAAAGAGAATCAGTTTATGGTAAGGATCTTCATGGCGAGAAGCAATTTGATTATACATCAGGGATAATCTGCAGCTCACTAAAGTTCATGCAGGCATACGGCAAATGGGAAATCAAAGTCCGGTTTCCCTTCAGAAAAGGTTTTTGGCCTGCATTCTGGTTGGTAGCAAATCAGAAACCCGGTCTTCCGGAAATAGATATATTTGAGTACTTCGGAATTGACAGGAAGTTAATTTCAAGCGGTCATCACTGGGGATTGGATTATCCTCACTATACAGGACATGAACTGGAAGGGAAAGGAGCACCGTTTTACTATGTTGAAGGAAAGGTAACTGAAGGAAATTTTGCAGATAGTTGGATGAACTGGACATTTGAATGTCTGCCGAATAAAATGGAATGGAAACTGAATGACAAAGTAGTATATGAATCTACAGAGGGAATTCCGACAGCTCCATTATATATGATTGCAAATGTAGCAATAAAAGACTGGGATGAAAATGATAATATAGTCGACGATTCTGAAACTCCTTATGTAATGGAAATTGATTACATTAAAGTTTACAAAATGATCCCTAAAACTGATTAACTGATTGTCATTGTTGTGAGTCTGGAAATAGCGGAAATAAAAGCATGAAAAAAATTAATTTTAAGAAATTTATCATTAAGCAGGTTTTACTATTTGGAGCACCGTTTACTTTTCTTTCCTCAGTCTGGTTAAAACTGGTCAGAAAAGCGGGAACTGGAAAAATTAACGAAGCGATATTTATGCAATTGGGGATTCTTCCGGTTTTAGACCATTATTACCAGCCAATGATTAATCCCGTGAAATATTTAAAGAAACCATTAAGAGATGACAGAGAACTTAAAGGAATTGATTTCAATGTGGAGGAGCAGCTGAATATACTATCACGTTTTAATTACAACAAAGAACTCCTGGAATTTCCGATCAGTAAAGAGAAAGAAATTGAATTTTATTATAACAATGACTCATATTGTTCCGGCGATGCTGAATACCTATACAACATTATCCGATACTTTAAGCCCAAAAGAATTATTGAAATAGGAAGCGGAAATTCTACACTCATGGTTAAGAATGCAATTGCCAACAATATACTTGAAAATTCCAAATACACCTGTAATCATATTTGTATAGAACCTTACGAGCAGCCATGGCTTGAAAAGTTAGACGTTGAATTAATCAGGGAAAAAATTGAAAATTTAGATAAATCACTTTTTCTAAAATTAGAATTAAATGATATTCTTTTCATAGATTCTTCACATATAATACGTCCCCAGGGAGATGTACTTTTTGAATATTTAGAATTACTTCCAATACTTAAATCAGGGGTTTTAGTACACGTTCACGATATATTCACTCCAAAGGATTATCTGGAAGATTGGGTTTATAAGGAACATTATTTATGGAATGAGCAGTATTTATTAGAAGCATTTTTAAACTTTAATAAAGAGTTTAAAATTATTGGTGCCCTGAATTTTCTGGCTCATAACTATAGAAATGAATTTGCTGAAAAATGTCCGGTTTTTGCAAAACAACCCGGGAGAGAGCCAGGAGCGTTTTGGCTAAAAAGGAATTAACGGTTGTATAAATCCGGAAATTATGTTATTAAAATTTACTAAATGGATGTATCAATAATCATTGTAAACTACAACACTCATGATTTTCTTGAAGATTGTCTGAATTCAATAATTAAATTCACTAAAAACATAGATTATGAAATAATTGTAGTTGATAATAACTCGACTGAAATAGGAATAGAAAAATTGTTAACCAAATTTGACAAAGTAAAATTTATTCTGAACAAGGAAAACAGAGGTTTCGGCGCCGGATGTAACACCGGAATGAGGAATGCTGAAGGTAAATACTGCGCAATTGTGAATCCGGACATAATATTTACTGAAAATTGCCTGCTGAAATTTTTTGAATACATGGAAAACAACGAAGAAACAGGGGTATGCGGAGGAAGGCTTATTAATACGGACGAAAACACAATTTATACTTATAATTACTTCCCCGGATTATTCTGGGAGACTTTGCAGGCAGCAGGTATGGGTTCTGATTATGTTATAGAAAAGTTAAATATAAGATTACTGAAAAGTAAAGAAGATTTTTTTGAGGTTGACTGGCTAATCGGTGCTTTTATGTTTATTAGGAAGGATATTATTGATAAATTAAATGGTTTTGATGAAAAATTTTTCCTTTATTATGAAGATGTTGATATTCAGAAAAGAATCAAAGATCAGGGTTTTAAAATCATCTGCATAAAAAGCATTAAAATTAAGCATCATGAGCAGAGCAGCATAAAATCAGTTAACGGTGAAAATATTTACTATTATCATATGCATAAAAGTAAAATCATTTATATGAAGAAACATTTTAATTTTATTTTAAGAAATACTGTAAGAGTCATGAATATTGCGGGAGTAACCTTAAGAATGTTATTCCTGCCTGTAAGAAACAAATTTTATGGCAAAAAGGAACAAAAGTTAAGTCAGTATAAAAAAATGTTGTCAGTGTATTTTAATAATGACAAAGTCAGTTTATCCTCCTAATTAAAAGTTTAAATAAGCGGAGATGATTAAAGTTTTATTGGTAGTGGGAAGTAACAATTTTAATGGCACAGAGAGATACGCGGTTGATATTGCACGTAAATTACCTAAAGATAAATTTGAAGTTTGGATAGCTACTCCGGAATATGGAAATCTGTCGGAAGTATTAAAAGAATACAATATTTCAGAGTTTGTTTATAGTAATCACAAACTGAATAAATTCTCCGTAAATGGCGCTTTGAAGCTGTTTTCTTTCATAAGAAAAAATAAATTCGATGTTGTACATGCGAATACCGGTATTATACCATGCATAGCAGCAAAAATGCTTGGCGTAAATTTGGTACTGGAAACAAAGCACGGGTTATTTTTTACAAAAGAAAATATTGAAAATTTATCTTTCAGACAAAGAATGCATGAAAAGGTAAAACAGTATTTTGTCGACTATTTTATAGCTATTTCAGGAAATGATAAGGAAAAGATGGTAAAATATTTTAAGATAGATGAAAAGAAAATAAGGGTAATATATAACGGTGTTGATATTGACGGACTTTCGGATTACCGGATTCTAAAACAGGAGAAGGGAATTTTAAACAAAAACGAACTATATGTGGGAAGTATAGGGAGATTAACTTATCAAAAGGCACAGAATAAGTTAATTAATGCTTACCTTAAATTAAAAGATGAATTCAATAAAATTAAGATTTTAATTATCGGTAAAGGCGAAGATGAAGAAATGTTGAGGACACTAATTAAGCAGAATAAACTTGAGGAAAACATAAAAATTATTGATTATAAAAAAAACATATTTGATTATTTCCTTGATCTTGATGCATTGATATTAACTTCAAGATATGAGGGAATACCTTATGTAATGATGGAAGCAATGGTCATAGGCGTTCCGGTAATCACCACTGATGTAGGAGGGATCAGCAACTTGATTAAATCTGACTATAACGGAATCATCATTAATGCTGATAGAAGTGACGATTTTAAAAATGCGTTTGAAAAATTGCAAAATGACAGGGATTATTATAATAAAATTGCAAAAAATGCTTATAATACAATTAAGGATTACTCAATTGATTCTTCAATAAATAATTATATAAACCTTTATTCGAAAAATTTAAATAACACAGAGAAACTGTAAGTACATTCTTCGGGTGAATTGATTTACAGGACAAAATGAATATCTTAATATTATCACAGTATTTTTATCCTGATATTGCCAGTACAGGGCAATTATTAACAGAACTTTCCGTAGGCTTAAGCCGGAAAAAAATTGATGTAGATGTAATAACGGCAAGCCCCTCATACAGCTATAAAATACCTGCGTCTAAAAAGGAAGAATATTTTAATGTTAAAATTAAAAGAATATGGTCGCTGAGATTAAGCAAAAATAACAGAACAGGTCAGATACTGAATTCCACTTCATTCTTTTTAAATGTTTTTTTTAATTTGTTATTCAGAAAAGATCTTTCAAATTTGCTTATAGTATCAAATCCGCCTTTCTTGCCTTTCATGGGATATATTTTTAATAAAATCCGGGGAGCAAAATTTATTTTTTTAGTGCATGACGTATTCCCGGAAAAGGCGGTAAAACTGAATTACATTTCCAAAGGCGGATTGCTGGAAAGATTATGGAAATTTATGGATGTTAAGATTTTGAAAAGTTCATCTGCAATTATAGTATTAAGTGAAACAATGAAATCTGTCATGATTAAAAAGTTTGAGCTGCTGAATATTCCCGGAAAAGAAAAAATTAAAATTATCCACAACTGGGCAGATGAAGATTTTATCAAACCGTGCCTCACAGGCGATAATATTTTCAGAAAGGAGTATAATCTGAAGGATAAATTCGTAATTCAGTATTCAGGGAATTTAGGAGCATCATATGATCTTGAAAAGATAATAGAAGTAGCAAAGATAACAGACAACAAGGAAATAGTTTTTTTATTTATCGGCGACGGCGTAAAAAAACCCGTATTAGAAAAGTTAAAGTCTGATTACAATTTAACAAATGTTATTTTCCTTCCATATCTGGAAAAAGCAAAATTACCTTTCTCGCTGACAAGTGCGGATGTTTCTGTTTTAACTTATGAAGAAAGGCTTGAAGGGCTTCTTATGCCAAGCAAGCTGTATACTATTCTCGCCTCCGGAACCCCGGTAATTGCCTTATGTAAAAAAGGTTCGGAAATAGATAAAATAATAAACGAAGCAGGATGCGGATTTTCGGTTTACGACAGTATTGAAGAATTCAAAGAAAAGATTGACATCCTGTATTCAGATAAGGAATTGTGCCGGAAGCTTGGGAATAATTCCAGAAAATATTTTGAAAAGAATCACACTTTAGGCAGATCGGTAGATTCTTATTATTCAGTGATTGAGGAATTAAACAGGAATTAAACTATGAAAATAGACAGTATATGCTTTTATGCAAGAGTTCCCGATATCAGCCTGTTTGAAAAAATTGATTTTTATTCAAACGATATAAAAATATTGAAAGATCTGGGATATAAAGTGTTATTGTGTAACGATTCAAAGCATATTCCCGTGTGTGATCTTTATTTCATCTGGTGGTGGAGTTCGGGAATAATACCCTTAATCAAATCAAAGCTGCTGAAAAAACCAAATATTACTATCGGGAATATCCATTATTCAGATCCATCCCGGCAGGGTTATAAAGCGCGCCCATTTTATATTAAGAAATTCATAAAGTATTCTCTGAAAAATTCGGATGTACAGCTGGCAACTTCAAAGATTGAATATGAGGATTTAAAAAATTTTAATCCGAGTAATCCCTTATTATTGTATCATGCTATAGACGAAAGAAAATATTTTTTTTCCAACCGTGAAAGAGAAAAAATTATTCTCACAATTTCAAGATTATTGAAATTAAATGTCGAAAGGAAAAAGATTATCGAAATAATTGAAGCATTCAATATTGTATTAAGGGAGTACCCGGATTACCTGCTTTATATTGCAGGAAGAAAAGAAGATGACGGTTATGAAATGGTAGCTAACAAAGTTGCTGAATTGGGAATAGGGAAGAGTGTAGTTCTTACCGGGAGTATAACGGATGAAGAAAAAATAAAGCTTTATCATAAAAGTAAAGTATTTGTTCAGCCAACCGATTATGAAGGATTTGGATTGGCAATAGGAGAGAGTATGTCCTGCGGAACTCCCGTGGTTACAAGCGCTAAAGGAGCTGTTCCTGAAGTTGCAGGTGAATTTGCTCTGTATGTAAATCCGAATGATGTGGCAAATATCGCGGATGGAATTAAAAGACTGATTGAAGATCAGGAGTTATATAGTTATTTAAGCATTAAAGGGTCTGAAAGAATCCGGAAGGAATTTTCTTTTGAAAAAAGAAGAGATTCATTGAAAGCTATACTGGATAATTTAATTTCTAATCAGGATTATAATTGATTTGTCAACTACAAAAGAGAAAATATTTTTATTCTTTTCTGATATTTTATTTATCAATCTGGCGTGGATTATTTATTACTACATACGGATTGAATCCGGCTGGATCGTATATGCTAACCCCACATCGTTTCTTATTCCGTTAATTGTAATTTATTTTTACTGGCTGATAATTTTTTCATTTGCAGGACTTTATCAGCACTGGTTTGTAAGGTCAAGGTTTGATGAATTTTCATCCGTATTTAAGACTGTGTCCGCGGGATGTTTTATACTGTTCTTTATTATTTTCATAGACGACTACATGAATAATGCTCCGATAATTTCACGTTTTCTTATACTGATTTACTGGCTTCTTATGGTGATATGCGTCAGCCTAGGAAGAATTATCATCAGAAGTGTGCAGCGAAATCTTCTTGAAAAAGGAATCGGACTAAGAAATACGCTGATCGTAGGAGACGGTGAGAAAGCTGTAAGCTTAAAAAACATGGTAGATAAGTATCACCAGCTTGGCTATAAAGTACTTGGGTTTGTGAGTTTGAACGGCAGTCAAAGTGACAGGGAAAGTTCTTTCGGGACGCTCGTGAATATTTCAGAAACAATTAAGAAAAACAATGTTTCGGAAATACTAATTGCTCTCGAACCCACTGAAAAGGAAAAACTGATAGACGTGATAAGATATTGCACGGAAGAAAGAGTAAATCTGAAAATACTTCCGGATATGTATGAGATAGTCAGCGGTATGGCAAAGACAAATCAGATATACGGCGTTCCTCTGATTGAAGTGATGCCGGACATAATGTCACCGGCAGGCAAGTTAACTAAAAGAATCATCGACATAGTTTTATCCGTATTTACACTTGTAATATTGTCTCCTCTTTTAATTTTAGTTTCAATATTGATAAAGATAGATTCTAAAGGTCCGCTTTTGTATAATCAGGTAAGGGTAGGTAGAAGAGGAAAGGAATTCATCATGTACAAATACCGCTCGATGATAGTAAATGCTGAAGAGTACGGACCGGAATGGGCGGGTGAAAATGATCCAAGGATAACTAAAATTGGAAAGCTGATAAGAAGACTTTACATAGATGAATTTCCTCAGTTGATAAACGTACTGAAAAATGAAATGAGTCTGATCGGACCTAGACCGGAGAGACCTTATTTCGTCGAACAATTGAAGAGGGAAATTCCGTATTACTACAAAAGACTGACGGTCAAACCCGGAATTACCGGGTGGGCTCAGATAAAGCATAAATATGATTCTTCGCTTGAAGACGTAAAGACAAAGATACAGTATGATTTTTATTACATTGAGAATATGAGTTTAAAACTTGATTTTAAAATCATGATTAATACAGTAATTGTAATACTATTAATGAAAGGTCACTGACTTGAAAAGAACATTAGTGATAATGCCTACATATAACGAAGCCGACAACATCCTCAGAATAATACCCGAGGTTCTTAAGAATTCGACTCCGGAAAATGAATTCAATATACTTGTGGTAGATGATAATTCACCTGACGGAACAGCCGGAATGGTTGAGGGTTTGAAGAATGAAAGAATTCATTTGCTGAAAAGAGAAAAAAAATCCGGGCTCGGTACGGCTTATGTTGCGGGATTTCATTATGCAATTAAAAATAATTATGACTATGTATTTGAAATGGATGCCGACTTTTCCCACGATCCGAAATACCTGAAAGGATTCATCGAAACAATAGAACAGGGTTATGATCTGGTAATCGGCTCAAGATACATAAACGGAATATCGGTGCTTAACTGGCCCATAAGGAGACTGATACTCAGCTATCTTGCTTCAGTTTATACAAGAATGGTTACGGGATTAAAGGTAATGGATACTACAGCCGGGTTCATGTGCTACAGGGTTTCCGCATTGAAGCAGATAAATCTTGATGAAGTCAAATCGAACGGGTATTCCTTTCAGATCGAAATGAAATTTAAATTTTATAAAAAAGGGTTTAAAATAAAAGAAGTTCCGATATTGTTTATTGACCGTTTGGAAGGAGAATCCAAAATGTCAAGGAAAGTTGTGTATGAAGCATACTTCATGGTATGGAAATTAAAATTCAAATCACTTGTCGGGAAATTATAATTGCCCTGGATACAGCCGTCTGACCGCTTAATTGAATTTTAAACATCCAATATTTTGAAAAGCGGTCTGACGGCTACTTTTATTAATTCAAATCTTATTTAACTCCAAAATTATTCTGCTCAGGTCTGTTATGATCAAACTTTTGTCAATACTTATTTCTTAAAATAAAACTGATGTCAGACTCAACAAAAGATATTTCAGTAGTTATTGTAAATTACAATGTAAAAGACCTGGTTGATAACTGCATTTTATCAGTTTATAAAGCCAACAGTAATAAATACAGGCTTGAAATATTCTTTGTTGATAATAATTCCATTGATGGAAGTGTTGACAATATCAGAAAAAAATATCCGGGAGTAATCATAATTGCCAATGACAGGAACATAGGATTCTCAAGGGCAAATAACATGGCACTGCAAAGAGCAACGGGTAAATATGTTTTGATATTAAATCCTGATACTGTACTGGAGGAAGGTACATTTGAAAAGATGATTGCTTTCTGTGAAAACGATAAGAACATTGGCGCCGTGACATCAAAGCTTATACTTGCAAACGGCAGGCTTGATTCAGCCTGCAGACGGAGCTTTCCCACTCCCTCAGTAGCAATTCCGAGAATGCTCGGACTTTCAAAGCTTTTCCCGAAAAGCAGAATATTCGGGAAGTATAATCTTACTTATCTTGATGAAAACAAGACCCATAAGGTTGACGCTATCTGCGGAGCATTTATGTTCATGCCAAAAGCAGTTCTTGACGAAGCAGGTTATTTTGATGAAGATTATTTTATGTATGGGGAAGATCTTGACCTGTGTTTCAGAATAAATAAATGCGGATACATGATATTTTATTATCCTGAAGTTACAACAATCCATTTCAAAGGTGAAAGCACCAAGAAAACGAATCTGTCTTATGTGAATAATTTCTACGGAGCGATGAATATTTTTGTAAAAAAGAATTTTAAAGGAGCTCCGAGAGTATTGTCTCTGATCTTACAGACCGGAATTTTCTGGCGTTCAGTATTCTCTTACATTAGGAGATTTATAAAATATTTTTTATTCCCAATAGTCGACATTCTGCTTCTGTTTACTTCATTGATCTTATCAGTCTGGATCAGGTTTGATATTTTTCCTAATAAGGACTATATGTTTATCATTTCAGTATATGTGCTTGTCTGGGTATTGCTGCTTGCAATGTTCGGGCTTTATTCAAAGAAGAATTTTCTTTCTCTCAGAAAAACTTTTAACGCGCTGATAGCGGGATTTTTTGTAAATTCATCCATTACATATTTTTTCAATGAATATGCATACTCAAGAGGGGTGATTTTGGCTTCTACAATGTTTTCCATTTTATTCTTAATTTCATTCAGAGGAGCATACCGTTCGTATCTGTTCTTCGTTTCAAAAAACATACTGTTAAAGAAAATAAATTTGTTAATCATAGGTAATCAAAGGCTCAATCAGAATGCAGAGGACAAGCTAAATTCTAAATATAATATTCTGCATTATGACGAAATTGCAGGCAGAAAAAACATAGATGAGCTTGAGGAAATAATTCAGCTGAATAAAATAGATGAGGTCGTTTTTTCCGGCGAGTACTTTTCAAATCAGGACATACTTAATTTAATGTGGGATTTAAGGAATAAGAATGTAAGTTTTAAAATAATTCCGACAGGGAAAGAACTGATACTTTCAAAACTGAGCATGCGGAGCTTTGATGAGGTCAACTTAGTCGAAATTGAATATAATATTAATAATAAATTAAATATATTTTTAAAAAGGATTTTTGATATAATATTGTCTTTGATATTGCTCATAACTGTTTATCCGTTTTTAGTTTTATATAAGAAGGGATTTAACAAAAAGATGTCAAAGCATTTTTCAAAGCTGCTGCTGCTTCCTAAAGTCTTTAAAGGCAAATATAGTTTTGTCGGGTACCCTGTCTGGTTCGAAACAGACAAGCATTACATTGGAAAGAAAGGATTAACAGGTTTGATACAGCTTAATTACAAAGAGAATATATCGGAAGCGGAGATAGAAAACATGAATCTTTATTATGCAAAGAATCAGACACTGACACTTGATATGGAAATATTATTAAAATCTTTTTTTTCTTTTTTTAAAAAATAAATATTTATATGCCCGCCCAGAATTATTTAGATTTTGAAAAGCCGGTGATCGAGCTTGAACAGAAAATTTCGGAAATGCGTAAGATGTCAGACCAGCTTGATATTTCAAATGAAATAAACAAACTTGAAAGCAGAGTGAATGAATTGAGAAAAAATATTTTTGAAAACCTAACCCCGTGGCAGATTGTTCAGCTGGCTCGCCATCCCGAAAGACCATACTCTCTTGATTATATTTACCTGATGACGGAAAATTTTATAGAACTTCACGGTGACAGGTATTACGGTGATGACAATGCAGTTGTCGGAGGTTTTGCGAAATTAGATGACAGAACAGTTATGATAATAGGTCAGCAAAAAGGAAGAGACACGAAATCAAATATTTACAGAAATTTCGGAATGCCAAATCCCGAAGGTTACAGGAAAGCGCTTCGTCTTATGAAATTGGCGGAAAAATTTAATAAACCTGTAATTACACTAATAGATACACCAGGCGCGTTTCCGGGGATTGAAGCCGAGGAGCGTGGACAGGCAGAAGCTATAGCAAAAAATTTGTTTGAGATGTCAAAACTACAGGTGCCTGTTATTGTTGCTATCATAGGTGAGGGTGCTTCGGGAGGAGCACTGGGGATGGGATTAGGAGACAGGATTTTAATGCTTCAGTATTGCTGGTATTCTGTTATATCGCCTGAGTCTTGTTCATCAATATTATGGAGAAGCTGGGATTTTAAAGAGCAGGCTGCAGATGCATTGAAGCTGACTTCAAAAGACATGCTTAAGCTGAAAATAATTGACAGAATTATTGATGAACCGGTAGGCGGAGCACACAGAGACCATATTGAAGCCGCGGATTTACTGAAGAAAGCTTTGATTGAAGAGCTTAATGCAGTAGGTAAAATCAAGAAAGAAAAATTATTAGATAACAGGATCAAGAAATTCGGGGATATGGGATTCTGGAAAGACTGATTTCGATTTGGGATTTGGGATTTTTAAAAACAATCAGATTTTTTTACCACTAAGGCACTAAGAACACAAAGATTCACTAAGTTTGATTTCTCATATTTCATCTTAGTTTTAGTTTTAAAAGTTTTGGATTTCCTTTCTATTCTACAGATTTTTTTTCTAAGTGTTCTTCGTGCCTTAGTGGTAAAAATTAATTTATCTAAATTTTAATAACATCTTTGTCAGATACGAATTCAAAATTCCTGATAAATGGCGGGAAACCTTTAAACGGTAAAGTAAAAGTCAGCGGTGCAAAAAATTCAGCTTCAAAACTGCTTGTTGCATCATTGCTGACTGATCAAAAATGCACTCTTCATAACTCACCAAATAAAATCAGCGATCTTATTTTAACAACAGAGATCTGTGAATCACTCGGCAGTAATATTAATATTGATAAGGACACACTTTCTTCACAAACTAAAAAAGTTACTAACTATATTGTAGATGAAGATTCAGGCAATAAGACACGAATAGCAATTCTTCTGGCGGGTCCGTTATTGTTAAGAACCGGGAAAGCAAAAATTCCAATTCCCGGCGGATGTAGAATAGGTTCGAGGCCGGTCAACTTTCATATTGACTCACTCGAGAAATTAGGATGTAATGTCAGCATCAAAGACGATTACTTTATTCTCGAAGCAGATGGATTGTTCGGAAATAATATTCATTTACAATATCCAAGTGTCGGAGCAACTGAGAATATTATTATCGCAAGTTCACTGGCAAAAGGAAGAACTATTCTTACGAATGCAGCGGTCGAGCCCGAGATACTGGATCTAATAAAATTTCTTCAGAAAATGGGAGCGATCATTGAGATCAGTACCGACAGGAAAATCACCATAGAAGGGGTTAGTAAATTATACGGTGCAGAGCATTCTGTCATTCCCGACAGAAATCAGGCGGCATCATTTGCATGTGCGGGTATTGCATCGAAGGGTGATGTATTCATTGAGAATGCAATTCAGGATGATCTGATTACATTCCTTAATACAATTCGGAAAGTCGGCGGCAAATATGAGGTAAAAGATAACGGAATAAGATTCTTTTATGACGGTGAACTGAAATCTTTAGCAATTGAAACAAATGTTCACCCCGGATTCATGACAGACTGGCAGCAGCCGTTTGTAATTTTGCTGACTCAGGCAAAGGGCATTTCGATCGTTCATGAAACAGTTTATGAAGAAAGATTTGGTTATGTGTCCGAACTTCAAAAGATGGGGGCGGAGATTGAATTATATGACACATGTCTTGGCGGTCTGCAGTGCAGATTTGCCAATACACATTATTTTCACAGTGCAGTCATAAAAGGTCCGACACCATTTCATTCGGCTGAAATTAATGTTCCGGATCTTCGCGCGGGATTTTCTTATTTGATTGCAGGTGTGATTGCAAAAGGAGAGTCACTTGTCAACGGAGCGATTTATATAGACAGAGGATATGAAGAAATTGATGAGAAATTAAGGAGTCTGGGAGCGGACATAAGGAGGGTTTAAACTATGATGGAATGATTTGAATGATGGCTATGATTAATGCAATCATTATTTCCATATTTCCGGAGTTTGTGAATTCTGCATTTAATATATCCAAATCTTCTTACGCTGATTCTCTTTCCAAAATCGCTTCTGATGCATATACAAGACAGGCAATGATATCATCTTTCTCCAATACAGGTCTTTCTTTTAATATTTGTTCAAAAGTATATCCGCAGGCTAGATCATCTAAAATTGTATCTACACCGATTCTCATGCCTCTTACAATTGGCTTCCCTCCTAAGATTTTAGGATTTTTTGATATTCTCTTCAATAAAATTTTAGTATTCATAATTCATTTATTCTAAATTTGGTTTCTGTGATTGTAGTAAAGTTATTAATAATTTTTTCTTTCTGAAACTCTAATAATTCTGACAATACTTCAATTCTTCTTTCAAGAGAATCAAATTTTTTAGAAACAACCCTGATTAATATGATTCCAAAACAGGAAATATTATTCTTGAAAATTAGTTCACCAAAATCTTTATCCTCTGTAATAATGATTCGTTTTTCAGCGATTCCTAATTTTATTATTTCATGGTCAGACATGAAACAATCAATATCTGAGATCCTTTTTACATCATAGCCGAATGCTCTTATTATTTTAACAAACGATTCTTCTAAATTCACATCAGCGAGAAATCTTAACTTATCCATCTATTAAACTTAACTTAATTATTTTAATATTTCAACTTCTCTGTTTGCAATTATTTCTCACCTGAAAAGATAACGCATAATTCGTAAATTACAGAGAATATAAATTAAACCAATTATGACGAATTCTACTAAAATTGAACAGTTAAAAAAGATAAAACAGGAAGCGTATCTCGGCGGCGGACAAAAGAGAATAGATTCCCAGCATAAAAAGGGAAAGCTAACTGCACGTGAAAGAATAAATCTTCTACTTGATGAAGGCACTTTTGAAGAAACAGATCTTTTTGTAAGACATCAGTCATCGGATTTTAAGCTTGAAGATACAAGATATTATACAGACGGAGTAATTACCGGAACTGGTAAAATAGAGGGAAGGACAGTATGTGTTTTCTCACAGGACTTTACAATACTCGGCGGCTCACTTGCCGAATACCATGCAAAGAAAATTTGCAAAATAATGGATATGGCGATGAAAATAGGAGTTCCCGTGATCGGAATAAATGACAGCGGCGGAGCGAGAATACAGGAAGGTGTTGTATCACTGGGCGGATATGCCGATATTTTTTTGAGAAATACCTTATCAAGCGGAGTCATCCCACAGATTTCAGCAATAGTCGGACCTTGTGCCGGAGGCGCTGTATATTCACCTGCTATCACTGATTTTGTTTTTATGGTGGATAAAGTTTCGTATATGTTCGTGACAGGACCAAATGTAGTTAAGACCGTTACACATGAAGAAGTTACATTCGATGATCTCGGCGGTGCGCGTACACATGCAATCAAAAGCGGGGTAAGCCATTTCACTGCAGAAAATGAAGTCGAATGTTTTCAGAGCATCAGGAAGCTTGTATCTTACATTCCTCTCAATAATATGGATTCAGTTCCGCTTACAGAATATACCGGGGGTGAAAAAAACCTCGATATGCTGAACGATTTCATTCCTGACAATCCGAATAAACCCTATGATGTTAAAGAAATTATTGCTGCATTACTGGATGATGATACATTTTTTGAAGTTCATAAAGAGTATGCTGAGAATATTGTAGTAGGTTATGGCAGGCTTAACGGCAGGTCAATCGGCATCGTAGCTAATCAGCCGCTTGTGCTTGCCGGAGTTCTCGATCTGAATTCCTCAATCAAAGCAGCAAGGTTCGTCAGATTCTGTGATGCTTTCAATATTCCTTTATTAGTGCTTGAAGACGTACCCGGATTTCTTCCCGGAACTGATCAGGAATGGCGCGGAGTGATCCGTCACGGTGCAAAGCTGCTTTATGCATTTTGTGAAGCAACTGTGCCTAAGGTGACTGTCATTCTGAGAAAAGCTTACGGCGGCGCTTATGATGTCATGAATTCAAAACATGTCAGAGGAGATGTCAATCTTGCGTGGCCTTCGGCTGAAATAGCAGTCATGGGAGCGCAGGGTGCAGCGGAAATTATTTTTAAAAAGGAAATTGATGCTTCGGAAGATAAAGTTAAGGCGCTTGCAGAAAAAGTTGCTGAATTTACTGAAAAATTTGCCAATCCGTATCTTGCGGCAGAAAGGGGATTCATAGATGATATTATTGAGCCGAAAGATACACGAAAGAAACTTATTTATTATTTTGACATACTGGAAAATAAAGTTGATTCCAATCCGAAGAAAAAGCACGGGAATATACCGCTTTAGTTAAAAGTTAAAAGTTGAAAGTTAAAAGTTGAAAGTTAAAAGTTGAAAGTTAAAAGTTGAAAGTTAAAAGTTGAAAAAATAATTCACAGTTAAATTCAGAATAAAAGATACACAATTTTTAAGCTCCGGGAGAAATTCCGGAGCTTTTTTTATTTTCACCCATTTTTGGAAAAATACAAAAATTCGATAAAAACTCTCTCCCTCATTATTTAGCAAATAATTTTTACGGTTTTTGACAATAACCTGCAAACGCTTGTCTGATAAGGGTTTACGATACTGCCTGAATCTTGCTTAAAATATTTTTTACAAAAAAACAAAAAATAAAATTTCACAAATCGTGTTTTTTACAATTTGACATTTTAAAAAATAGCATATAGCTTTGCACAGTTTTAAAAAGACGATTTAAAAAAACAAATTAAAAAACAAATTAAAAAAGAAATTTAAAAGGGAATTGAAAATGAAAAAAATTAAGATCTACAGCCTGGTGTTGGCGTTAAGTTTAACCTCAATTACTGCTATTAAAGCTGATGGTAAAAGAATTCCAATTTCTGCAAATTCCGGTAGTGTTTATTTGCCGCAGTCGGAAATATCAAAAATAGATGGTATTGATGACGGAACATTAGTCTGCTGGAATGAAGATAATTTTAACGGTTCTTTGAAAGTACAGAAATTAGACAATAATGGGAAAATTGTGTGGGCAAGCGGAGGATTTACAGTGGATAAAAACTTAGGTACGGGATTTACATCGGATTCGGATTATCCTCAATTGTTTTCGGATAATGAGGGAGGAGCAGTGGTTATTTACAGGAAGAAATTTATTGACAGGGAAGATATATTTATGCAACGGGTATTCTGGAATGGTTATGAAACAATAACTCCGGTTTGTTTGTCGTCATTCTATGGAGGATACAATTATAGTCCTTCTGCTGCTTTAGCCGGAGAAAATATGATAGCCGTAACATGGGAAAACTTCAATCAGGGTGAATTTGATATTCATGCACAATTAATTTCTATGAATGGAAGAAAGTTGTGGAACAACGGAAACGAGCTGAAAATATGCGGAGCCATCAATGATCAGAGAAAACCTACAATTGCAGTCAGCGAGAACTATCTAATCATGATTTCGTGGCTTGATGCAAGAGGTCAATTCGAATATTTATTTAATCTTTACTCAAACATGATAAATATAGACGGCAGTATTCTTTCGGATTCAAAAAATGGTAAACTGATTTTCAAAAACATTGTTCCTCAAAATCCAAGAAAAGAAACCTTCTTCCCTCATAATTTTGTAGCTTCAGAAAAGAACTCTTTTATAATTGCACTTGAGCATTCCCGTGATGGACAGTTCAGTAATATAAATATTTTAAAAATAAACGAGCAGCTTGAAAGAGAATGGATATTAGATTTGAGCTCCGGCTCACATCAATCCAATCCTTTGATTACAAAGAGTGACGGATATGGAGCAACTGTCATTTGGAATGCTGATGAGGAAAATGAAAAAAATATATACGGAATTATTTTAGATAAGAATGGCAATGTAACGTGGGGAGGCAAAAAGGGTAAGAAAATTTCATTCGATGGAATCAAAAACCCGGATGCGAGGATACTTCCGTCGGAAAAAATTGCAAACGGGTTTTGTATATATGAGAACAGACTAATTACAAACTGGGTAACAACCGGTACTAATAAACTGAATTCGGCAACTTTTAACTTATCTGACGAATCCGGCCAATACAATGTATTGCAGATTCAGGATGAAATAAGCGAGGGGGAATATACTTCTGTAACTGCTCAAAGAAAAAATATCGTGACGGTTTATAAACAGTCTGATAATATTTTCGCAAATGTTAGGAATATGTCCGAAACCGGTTTTATACAAGCATATGATCAGCCGGATTTGGATAATTTTCCTAATCCCTTCAATCCTTCAACAAAAATATACTTCAGCATTCCCTCTGATGGGTTCGTCAGGATAAGTGTTTTTGATATTGCAGGAAGAATAATAAACACTCTTGTTAATGAATATAAAAGTGCCGGGAAACACAGCATAACTTTCGACGGAAGCAATCTTTCCTCGGGTGTGTATTTCTACCGGCTCGAAGCTAATGGTGCTGCTCACACAAAAAGGATGACGATGCTTAAATGATGATCAGGTCAAACCCTGACAGGATTCGTTATCTTGTCAGGGTATTTAAAAGTGCGCTCTACTCGCTCATATGATAAACGATGTATTAATGATGAACAGTGACTGATGAAAAACCCTGACAGCTTCATCTCACTGTCAGGGTTTATTAAAAAATGTGCTCTACTCTCTCATATGATAAACGATGGATTAATGATGAACAGTGACTGATGAAAAAACCTGACAGCAGCTACCGGTTCCTGTCAGGAATTAAAATGCGCTCTACTCTCTCATATGATAAACGATGAATTAATGATGAACAGTGACTGATGAAAAACCCTGCCAGCTTCATCTCCCTGTCAGGGTTTATTAAAAATTGTGCTCTACCAACCCATATGATCAACGATGACTAACTACAGATTAAGCTGAACATTGATGATGATTTTAATATTGCTAAATTCCTGACAGATCATTAGATCTGTCAGGATGTTTTAAAGATTTTGACAGATGCCCCTTAAATCTGTCAGGATTTCTAATTCAACGAGATGAGATAATCCCCAAAACTCAAAACAATATACTCAATATTCAATATTCAATATTCAATATTCAATACTTTCTAAAGCTCAAAGGTTCGTCCAAACTTTACAATACCATAATCATACTTTTTTCTGATGTTATCTATCTTTTTCATTAAGTTTTCCTTTTTATCTGTATCCTGAAAAATACTTTCCTGAATCGAATCATCACCCGTAACAAATTCAGAAAACTTTACTCCAAGCAATCTGACGTTCTTTTTATTCACAAGCATCTTATCCAGCAGTTCAATTGCATCATTATAGAAGTCAGCTTCAAGATTCGAATATCTCTTGCCTGTGAACGATTTCTGGTTAACCTTGAAATCAAAATATTTAACTTTGACAGTAAGTGTTCTCGCCTTCATCTTGATTGATCTTAACTTTTCGCAGCATCTTTCCATCAGATAGTAAAGTTCGGATAAGAGAAATTCCCGGTCGCGTGTATCATTGAAAAAAGTATTCTCCTTTGACAATGATTTTCTTTCATCCTCATTCTCCTTCACGACATCACTTCCTTTGCCGTTTGCTACATTTAAAAGAAATGAAGTGTGTATCCCGATTTCGTGTTCATAGAAGGATTTATCGAATTTCAATAAATCTCCGATAAAATTTATCCCGTATTTCTTCAGCCGTTCCTGAGTTGACTTGCCGGCACCGGGTATGGCTTTGATCGGAAGCTTGCTTAAAAATTCTTTTTCTTTCAGGAACGGGACCACCGTGATCCCGTTTGGCTTGTTCATTTTCGATCCTATTTTTGCGCAGACTTTGTTTGTTGCAATTCCGATCGAACAAGTAATGTCCAGTGTTTGCTTTATCTCGTCCTTGATTTTATTTGCAAGCAAAAGATAATCATTGTTATGTTCATGCAATACTCCTGTAACATCAAGAAATGCTTCGTCAATACTGAGAGGCTGAATCAGAGGTGTATATTTTTTCATTATCACACGGACTCTTTTCGAATAGTCGGAATAAAGACCTTTTGTATGCCTTATGAAATTTGCTTCGGGAACAAGCGCCATAGCTTTTGTAAGTGCCATTGCAGTACGAACTCCCTTAGCGCGTGCAAGATAATTCGGGCAGGAGACAATTCCTCTTTTGTCTTCCTTATTCCCGCCGACAACGAGCGGTTTTTCACGCAAAGACGGATTGATTGCCTCTTCACAAGATGCAAAGAAAGCGTCCATGTCGATGTGGAATATTATTTTGTGACTGAGTTCAGGCATTTGAATTAACTTAATTCAATTAATAAAAAGTTGAAAGTTAAAAGTTAAAAGTTAAAAGTTAAAAGTTGAAAGTTGAAAGTTGAAAGTTGAAAGTTGAAAGTCGTATGTTTAATGCTAAATGTTGAAAGCTGTCTACAAAAAAATGTAGTGTACAAAGATTCTATTACCGTTCAAAATATTTAGAAAAAGATGCATTTAGAAATTTTGGACAGATTTTTTAATGATCAGAAAAAAAACTAGTAATAAATTTTGGAAATATCATCAAGATTCAGTCCCTAAAGAGCGGGATAATCGACCTTATTTCTTTTCTAAGACCTTAATAGAAAATCCAACAAACTCCTATAACCTTATTACCTTATTAAATTTTTTTCAATCTAAAATAAGGTAATAAGGTTAAAATAGGTTTGAGTTTCTTCTATTAAAGTTAAAAAAATATAATAAGGTTTTCTTTCATGTTGTGGATGTGAACACATACTTTTCAGAATTAAACTTATTATTTTTTAAAAACGTTATGGACGGATGTAAAAAGATTCAAACAATTGGAGAAAACATTCACTTGACATAAAAATTTATTTTCTTCAAGTTTAGTTCAAGGAAAAACAAAGGTTAATCTGAAAATTCTTCAAAAAATCCTCTTCAGTTTTAATCGATCTAGTAAATTTCAAACACAAAGAATATGGCTACAGAAGTATCTCTTCGAAGTACAGAAACCGGAGTTCCGGTGTTTTATTCTACTTATCAGGATGCAAGAGATAATGCAAAATCCGGGGATGTTATAAGTATTTATGCAAATCTTGATTTGATTAAAAATGAATAATTTGAACAATTCCACTGATTCTAAAGGTATTGCTTTAGATAGTACTTTACCAAATCTTACATTCAATAATGTTAAAATTGTAGCTGGCGGAAAGCTAATACAACTTATAAATGGAACAGTTGATATTAAGAATTACGGTCTCTTCGGAAATAAGGACATAGATAACACTCACATAATTTTAATAATTGGAAACTTTGGAAACTTTCAATTTATCCCCAGTCCCGATCTTACTTAATTTATTTTTTTAAAATGAAATCATTCATTCAATTAATATTATTGCTTTATACTTCGATTAGTTTTTCACAATCCGGGTGGATAAGACAGTATGGCACTGTTTCACCATCAATGAGATCAGTTCAATTCGTAAATCCTAATACAGGTTGGATTGTAGGAGGGGGAGGCGGAATTCAAAAATCGACAAATGGCGGAGCTAACTGGTTCATTCAGAATGGCAATACAACAGTTTTTTTGTATGATGTTTTCTTTACGTCTATAAATACCGGCTATGTGATCGGTGAAAACGGATTGATAATTAAGTCAACAAATGGTGGTGAGAACTGGATTATTCAAAACAGCGGAACAACTTCAACGTTGAGATCTCAAACTTTTGTAACTGAAAACACCGGTTATGTTATTGGATTTAATGGAGCATTTCTAAAAACCACAAATGGCGGAACAAATTGGTTTAACTTACGCTTAGGCGATTCCATTATAGTGGAACCCTATGATATTCATTTTATTAACCAAAATACAGGATGGGTAACAGGCAAAAACATAAATACAAATAATATTAAATTATTCAAAACAACTGATGCCGGAAATAACTGGACAAGTTTATATGATTTTGGTAGCTCTGATTTAGTATACTCCTTTTTTTTTATAACTGAAAATAAATGTTTTCTTGCATTATCATATGGGGCAGTTGCTATAACAGGAATATTAAAAACAGAAGATGGAGGTTTAAGTTGGAATACTTCAACCATCACATTTGGATCCCATGCTATTATATTTTTTACCGAATTAAATAATGGTTGGTGCGTAGGAGCATCCAATCAAATCTATCACACTTCAAATTCAGGAACCAACTGGATAAGACAACCAATAGATCCATTACCTCTAATAAATTTTTCATCGTGTTACTTTACCGATCCTCTCACCGGATGGGCTGTTGGAGGAGCACTATATAGTACCACTACCGGCGGAGTTCTCACCGGCTTTTCGAATACTTCTACTGAAATCCCAAATGAGTATTCTCTTTCGCAGAACTATCCAAACCCATTCAACCCGGTTACGCATTTGGAATTTGGAATTTCGTATTTGGGATTTGTGTCTTTGAAGGTTTTTGATGTATTGGGAAATGAAGTTGCGACCTTAGTAAATGAAAATAAACCTACGGGAAGTTATGAAGTTGAATTTGATGGAAGTAATTTGCCGAGTGGTATTTATTTTTACAGTCTTGAAGTAAACGGTAATATTATAGATACAAAGCGAATGATTCTTTTGAAATAAAAAATAAAAAAAAAATGGCTGCAAATTGACTGAAGAAGAATTCAAGAGATTATGAAATCATAAAAGGCAATCCTTTCCGGTTAACCACATAATTCTAATACCTCACTTACCAAATTATCTTATTAAAATTTTCCATTATTTCCGGTATTTTAGAGATATAAAATTTATTACTTTTGTACAAAAGATTAATAAAGACTGATAGAATAGAGGTTTGGGTTTTATTAACAATTTTAGCTCTCATATGGGGAAGCTCTTTTATTTTAATCAAAAAAGGTCTTGAAGTATTTACCCCGATGCAGGTTGGAACATTAAGAATATCATTCGCTTTTTTATTTCTTCTGCCGGTTGCCTTGAAAAATGTCAGGAAAGTTCCTAAAGGTAAATGGAAAATAATTTTTATTACGGGATTGATTGGAAATTTTATACCTGCGCTTTTATTTGCCGTGGCAGTATCTAATCTTCAAAGCTCACTGGCGGGAATCCTGAATGCACTGGTACCTCTGTTCACTTTCCTGATCGCAGTATTCTTCTTTAAATTCAAAATAAATACACTTCAGGTAGCCGGAATGATCACGGGGCTGATAGGATCTCTCGGATTAAGTCTTGTGAATTCTAAAGGCGGTTTGGGAAACATGAATATCTATGCATTGCTGATAGTACTGGCAACAATTTGTTACGCTTTAAATTTGAATCTGATAAAAGAATATCTTTCCGGAATGAATTCTATCGTTACTACATCCCTAGCTATGCTTTCAGTAGGACCTTTAGCTTTAGTGTACTTATTTACTGGTGATTTTCTCGATGTTCTCAGCAACTCAAACGGTGCATTGGAAGCGCTGGGATTTCTTTCTTTACTCGGAATATTCGGGACTGCCATAGGATTAATTCTTTATACACGACTCGTATTCAATACAAATGCTGTCTTTGCAAGTTCAGTCACCTATCTTATTCCAATAGTAGCAATATTTTGGGGAGTAATTGATAACGAAAAAATATTTATTTTGCATATAGCAGGAATGATAATGATTTTGGTTGGTATTTATTTGGTAAATAAGAACTATACTCAGAAAGTCGAATCTCTTGAGTGAATTAATGAAAAAATTATTTTACCACTAAGACACGAAGACCACTAAGGATCTAAGTTTAAATTTTAATATAAGAAATATTCTTCAGATCTTTGAGAGCTTTGAGTTTGATAAGTTTAAAAATTACTAATAAACAATTTGTGTTAAGAAATAAATTATACAATAATGGATCAGGATTTATTCGGTGAGAAAACTGAAATGACTTACGGTAATCAAAACATTCCATTAGCTGAAAGAATGCGTCCTGTATCGCTGGATGAATTTGCCGGTCAAAAACATTTGATTGGGGAAGGAAAACCAATCAGGATAATGATCGAAAAGAGTGAACCTTCATCAATGATTTTATGGGGACCTCCGGGCGTAGGAAAAACTACATTAGCTTTATTAATTGCTAATCTTGTCAAAGCAGAATTCATTCAATTGTCAGCAATCTCTTCCGGTGTAAAAGATGTTAGAGCTGCAATTGAGAAAGCTGAGTACAATCTGAAGAAAAAGGGCAAGAAAACTATTTTGTTTATAGATGAAATTCACAGGTTCAACAAAGCTCAGCAGGATTCACTGCTTCAGAGTGCGGAGAAAGGAACAATTATTTTAATCGGTGCGACGACCGAGAATCCTTCATTTGAAGTCATTTCACCGTTGCTTTCACGCAGCAGGGTTTACATACTCGAAGAACTTACTAAAGATGATTTTCTTTTTATTATTTCAAATGTTTTGTCAAAGGATAAACTGCTCAGTAAACTTAAAATCGAAATTGAAGACAAAGATTTTCTTATCGGACTCTCTAATGGCGATGCAAGAAGATTATTAAACGGAATCGAGCTTGCAGTTAAGTTAACTAAGCCCGGTAAAGATGACGTTATTCACCTTACAAATGAAATATTCAAGGAAACATTCCAGGCGAATTATATTAAGTATGATAAAAATCAGGAAGAGCATTATAATATTATTTCTGCATTCATAAAAAGTGTGAGAGGAAGTGATCCGGACGCTGCCGTTTACTGGATGGCAAGAATGCTGAAAGGAGGGGAAGATCCGAAGTTCATTGCAAGAAGAATGATAGTGCTTGCTTCTGAAGACATCGGAAATGCAGACCCTTATGCACTGACTCTTGCTACAAGTGCATTCACAGCTGTTGATTACATTGGAATGCCTGAAGCAACACTGGTACTCGCACAAGCTGCAACTTACCTCGCAAGCTGTCCGAAAAGCAATTCATCATACATGGCAATAAGCAAAGCAAAAGAAGATGTAAATAACCATCCTGCTTATGATGTACCGATTTATTTAAGAAATGCTCCGACCAAACTTATGAAAGATCTCAATTACGGAAAGGATTACAAATACGCTCATGACTTTGAGAAAAATTTTGTTGAGCAGCAGTATCTCCCTGATGAACTGAAAGACAGAATTTACTATGATCCTTCTGAAAATGGTGAAGAGGGAAAGTTAAAAAAAAGATTGAAAGAACTTTGGAAGAAAAGATAGATTAGTTACAAGTTACAAGTTACAAGTTACAAATTACAAATTACAAATTACGAATAACGATAACTAATTCTTAATTTCCTTCAAAACAATCTGATTATTCGGATCAAATGTTATTTTTCTTGGTTTGCTGTCAAATTCAAATTCATATACCTGAAAATTATAATCATTATTAATTTTTAATAAAGAATCTTTACCATTTTCGAAAGTAACCTTTAGTTCAACAGGCATTTTGAAAAAGCCCGCATTTTCCTGAATCTGATTAATGGTATAATTAACATTCCACTTACCGTCACCCGCCTCATCTGTTGTGTACTTATTTTTATAAATCGGATGATTGGGTTTATATATCCATTGATCAAAAAACCAGTTCATGTCTTTTCCGCTGACTTCATTGACAAGATTTATGAATTGCTCCGTCGAAGCATTTCCATACATATATTCAGGGTCTGTTGCATATTTATTCAGACATTCAAAAAATGTTGAATCACCCAAAACATATCTCAACAGATGTAACACGCATCCTGCTTTTGAATATGTTATATATGAATTAAATAAAATATTGTCATTTGGTACTGATGCATCCCATGACTTATCATAAATTGCCCATCCCGGATTTCTTGACAGATATAAAGTAGCTTCGTATTCAATATTTTTTTTATATCCTGCATAGCCTCTTTGATTTTCAGCCCAAACGGCTTCATTGAATGTTGCAAAGCCTTCATTAAGCCAGATATCAGCCCATGTTTTCGGCGAGATCATATTCCCAAACCAGTGATGTATTAATTCATGACAAGCCAGTTCTTCGGTCCAGCAGTCAGGGCAAAGCGTTACAATGGTTTGATTTTCCATCCCGCCCCACAGAAAATCCCTGTTTGTTGTTGCAAAGGCAAGCTTTTCAAACGGATAGTCGCCGTACAATTTTGAAAAGAGATCAAGCATCTTCCCGATTTTATTTTTTACATTATTGATATTAAAAACGGTCTCACCATTCTGCCAGTAAAATCTCACCTGCATGTCTTCTCCGTTCGGTCTTTTCCAATTAATGATGTCAAGGTTATATTTTACTTTTGCGGCAATAGCAACAAGATAAGTAGAAATAGGATGAATGCTCTGCCATTTATAGGATAGTGTATCGCCATTGACAGTCGAGTCAGCCAATAAACCATTAGAACAAAGGAAAACATTCGGAGGCACTCTTGCAGTCAGTGTAAGAAGCGCTTTGTCATCAGGAACATCCTTGCACGGAAACCACTTCCTTGCGCCGGCTGTTTCGCAGTCTGTATAAACCATCCCGTCCCTGACATAGAATGACGAATCAAACAGATCTTTATGACTGTAAGTAATTTTAATTTTAAATTCGTCTCCCGCATTGTAAATTTTATCAAGATTTACATTCAAAATGTCATTATCATGAGTGAATGAAAATCCTGATTCCGAAACTGTTTTAATTTCGAGAGATTTATTATCTGCATTCAGTATCACCTGTCCCACAGGTTCATTTGCTTTGATCGTAATGGTTTCAACGGCATTAAAAGATCTCTTGAAAGGAGTAACAAAACACTGGTATAGATCAAGATTCAGATCATAGTTTTGAACATCAAAAGAATTGTTTTCCTGCGAAAATGATTGTGTGTGTAAAACTGAAAAGCAAAATAGATAAAGGAAAAGTGTTTTGGAAAGAATTTTAAATCTCATCAAATATTAAAGTTTAGGATTAAATTAATTTGTCAGGATTTATAGAAATGAAACTCCGATATAATTTTTCATTTTCTCTTCTGTGTATATCTGTGAAAAACCCTTTGCGAAAATCTGCGAAAAAATCAATCACTTTGTACAGCTAAACAATAATGTGTCATAAAGGTTAATAACCAACCGCATTACCATACCCGCGCCTATCCGAATGTCCTATCATGCTTCCGTCATTTAAAAACATTATTGCATCAACTCTTCCGAAATCAGGAATTTCTTTCAATGAATAACCCATCATCTTCAAGTTCGTCCGAACTGATTCATCACCGAAATCTTTTTCAACCTGAATTTCATCGGGATACCATTGATGATGAAATCTCGGAGCATCAATGGCTTGTGCCAGATCAAAATTGTAATCTATAATATAAATAATAGTCTGAAGAACCGTTGTAATGATCCTGCCTCCGCCGGGTGAACCGATTACAAGAAAAGGTTTATTATCTTTGAAAACAAAAGTTGGTGTCATAGAGCTCAGCATTCTCTTTTCTGGCTGAATCGAATTAGCTTCACTTCCGATAAGACCGTATAAATTCGGAACTCCCGGTTTTGATACAAAGTCATCCATTTCATTATTCAGAAAAAACCCCGCACCGTCCACTACTACTTTATTTCCGAATACATCATTCAAAGTTGTAGTGACAGAAACAAGATTTCCATCCTTATCAGCAACGCTATAATGTGTCGTCTGATCACTTTCCCTGTAATAAGCTTCGCCGTGTTTTACATTTATGCTCTTTGAAGCTGAATCTTCCTGATAGTCCCTCATTCTTCTTTCTGCATAAACTTTAGATGTCAGTATGTCTGCAGGAACACTGACAAAATCTGCGTCACCCATAAATTCACTTCTGTCGGCATACACTCTTCTCATAGCTTCTGTCATTAACTGAACATTGTTATACTGTCCGTATCCGTATTTAGCGAGGTCATAATTTTCCAGAATGTTGAGCAGATAGATAAGACTTATGCCTCCGCTGCTCGGAGGTCCCATTGAAATGATTTCATAACCTCTGTAAGTTCCCTTCAAGACCTCTCTCTCCTTAGGTTCATATTTTACAAGATCTTCATATGAAATAATTCCATTGGAATTTGCCATATCATTAATAATCAAATCCGATGTTTCGCCTTTATAAAAACCATCCCTTCCGTAATCACGGATTCTTCTTAATGTATTGGCTAAATCTTTTTGAACTAATCTTACTCCCTCTCTGAAATTCCCCCCGAAAATTTTCATTGTTCCGGGAAATCCGGAAAAGTCTTTTTGATATTTATTTAATAGATCTGCAAAACTATCGTTAATGAAAAATCCTGTGTCAGCAATGTTAATAGCGTAATCCATAACATCATTCCGGTTCATTGTTCCGTATTTTTCAAGAGCATAAAGCATACCTGCTACAGAACCCGGAACGCCTGAAGCCAGATTTCCAAGTGTACTTAAACCGGGAACAACCTCTCCCGACGCATCAAGATACATATCCCTTTTAGACAGCAATGGAGCCTTTTCTCTGTAATCTATTGAAGTATTTTTTCCGTCATTCAGATGAATCAGCATAAAACCTCCGCCACCGATATTTCCAGCCTGAGGATAAACTACAGCAAGCGCAAAACCGATCCCAACAGCAGCATCTATTGCGTTGCCGCCTTTTTTCAAAATCTCAATTCCCACTTCGGAAGCTATTCCCTGTGATGAACTCACAACTCCGTTTCTGAAACTTGTTGTTTGAGCAAATAAAGAAGAAGTAAATAAAACAAATATTAAGATTTTAAATTTCAACTTTATTTTATTTGTAATTTGAAATTTGTAATTGATTATGTGTTCCAATCCCTGTTATATCTGAAATCAATGTTAACCGTCCTGTTTGCTATTTTCGCTATCAAAGGCGGAACCCGCTTAAACTGACTTCTGATAATTAATGTGTTAACTCTTTTTTGAAATTTATCATCATAGCCAAGTTTTTTTAATTCCTCGTCTGACATTCTTTCTTCGACTTTATGCTGTAAGTATTCATCCACTTTTTCATAAGTAAATCCGAGTTCATCTTCGTCGGTCTGACCTTTCCATAAATCCGCAGATGGTTTTTTGGATATAATCTCATCAGGGACACCAAGATAAGCCGCAAGGCTCCATAACTGTGTTTTATAAAGATCGCCAATTGGATTTATGGCTGAAGCTGAGTCGCCGAAAATAGTTGAATAGCCCAATAATATTTCAGTTTTATTGCTGGTCCCAATTACCAGTGCATTCTGAGCTGCTGATTCGTCATATAGTAAGATCATTCTCACACGCGCCATAATATTTCCTTTTCTTACATTCGAAATATTCCGGTCGTTAATATTTTTTATAAAAGAATCAACCATTTCGGAAATATCGATTTTTTTGTAATTAACCTTTAATTTATCAACTATTTTCATTGCATCTGTCAGACTATCCGGACTGCTGGTTTTATAAGGCATTAATAAACAGGTAACATTTTTTTCGCCTAATGCTTTTGCAGAAAGGTATGCAGATACAGCAGAATCGATGCCTCCGGACAAACCGATGACAGCTTTTGAGATTCCGATCCTGTACATTTCATTGCGGATAAACTCAATCAGTATTTTTTCTACATATTTATTAAACAATTCCATTCCTTTACTCCAAAAAAAAAGCCGACCATTAATAAAAATGGATCGGCTTTATTAATAATGTAAACAATTATTTACTTTGAAACTTGATAAACTATTTTTCTAATGGTATCAAACTGCAAATAAGGGAATAATTCCTGGATTTTATCTATTGCTTCACCTGCACTCATTTCCCTTCTCATTTCTTTGTACATCTGCCTTATTTTATAGTCCCTTATTGCTTTTTCATCAAGGAGTTTATATTTCTTTAAAGTATTATAAACATTGTCATCGATTAGCTCACTTAATGGATTGTCACTTTTTGATTTTACTGCTGGTTTCAATTTTAAATTCTCCTTTTTTAAATTTATTTTAAAAACATTCGATTTTTGTTCAAAAATGCTTTATTTACACATCTCTTGAATAATTGCTTATACAAAAATACATTAAATTGTATAGAAAAGTCAAGATTAGGTTTGAAAAATCAACAGAAACTAATATTTTTAGTAGCTTATTTTTTTAAAATATGTTATATTGTTCTGTCTTCCTTTATAACTTTTAATTAATAATTTATAGTTCCTAAATGTCCTTTAACATAACAAGACTTGTCTTTGTCTTTCTGTTTTATATTACATGTGCTAATGCTGTCTCTCAGGACTCCGGATATGTGAAACTCTCATCTAATACAAACAAAGAGAAATATTCTTCAAATGACACGATAAAAATTGCTTTAAAAATTTCAGTAGCAGAAAAATACCACATTAATTCATATAGGGTTGAAGATCCTACGCTGATAAAAACTTCAATTACTGCAAATTCCGGCGATTTCAAACTGTTAAATATTTACTATCCAAACGATAAAAAACTAAAATTTGAATTCAGTGACAATGAAATCAATGTTTATGATGGTGATATTTATGTGGGATTAATTTTCCTGCCTGCATCATATTTAAACAGCGGTAAATATGATTTACCTTTAAAAATTAGTTTTCAAGCCTGTGATGAGAGAGTATGCTATCCTCCGAAATCTCTGACTGAAAATATTACAATTCAGATTGATAAAAGTGATCCTTCCAAATCCGAATCAAATTCTGAGGTTTTCAAAAAAATAAATTTTGCGGCTCCAACATTATTAACTGAAAATTCCGGTGAATCCAGGACTTCTTTAACCGAAAATGAACGCACTGATTCACCAAACTCAGATGATGATTTGTCGAATTATGTAGAGGAACACGGGATTGCAGGAGTTTTGATTCTGATTTTTCTGGGGGGACTTGCATTAAATCTGACTCCATGCGTTTATCCCCTAATTCCTATTACAGTAAGTTTCTTCGGAGCTCAGTCAAGCAGCAGTAAATCCCAGAGCATCCTTATGGGAGTTTTTTATGCTCTCGGAATGTCAATTACCTATTCATCGCTTGGTGTATTTGCGGCATTGACAGGCGGTCTTCTCGGAACTGCATTGCAGAATCCAATAGTAATTATAGCAATAGCTCTGATAATGTTTGCATTAGGTACCAGCATGTTCGGCTTGTTTGAAATTAAAGTACCGCAAAGTCTTGCATTGATTGGCAATAAAAACAGATCGGGGTATTTTGGTTCATTGCTTATGGGTTTGACGGTAGGTTTTATAGCTGCACCGTGTATAGGACCGTTTGTTTTGAGTTTACTAGTCTATGTTGGTAAATTAGGAAGTGCTTTTATAGGATTTTTACTTTTCTTTGTACTTTCACTCGGACTTGGATTGCCTTACATTTTTCTTGCAGCTTCCTCAAGTTCGATCGGTAAGCTCCCGCGTTCCGGAGAATGGATGGAGGGAGTCAAAATAATATTTGGTTTGATATTATTCGGAATGGCTCTGAATACGCTTGAACCCCTAATTCCAAAAGAGACGTTCAAGGTTATTTTCCCGCTGTACATTATTTTATCGGGTGCTTATTTGATTTTAATAGACAAGAAGGGGATTGCTTCAATTGTCTATTCAAAAATAAAATATATAATTGCGATAAGTGCAATTGTTTTCGGCACTTGGATGTTAAAGCCCTCGGAAACAAATGAATCGGTGGATTGGAAAATTTTAACTTCTGTTGAATCTATTGATAATAGCATTAAATCCGAAAATAAGCCTGTAATGATAGACTTCTATGCCGACTGGTGTGCGCAATGTAAGGAACTTGATGAATTCACTTATACAGATCCTGAAATAATCGAACTTTCAAAGTCAATTAATAACATAAAGATTGATCTTACAAAAGAAAATGAAGGCATTACAAACAAGTATGACATAAAAGGTTTGCCTGTTGTAGTATTCCTGAGTCCGGAGGGGAAAGAGTTTACCGATCTAAGAGTCACAGGTTTTTTAAGCCCGGAAGAGTTTAAGAAAAAGATAAATTCACTTCAAAAATATATATCACAAAAATGACATTCAAAAAAGCAGCTTTAATATTATTATCCCTGATATTTATTTCAAATGCATACTCCCAAAACACAGAAAGTTCTAATCCAGCAAATAAAATTCTTGATCTGAAAACAATAGTTTTAAAATCTGATTCTTTTGAGGAAAATCCGTCAATAAGCACCAATACGGCATCATCAAAGAAATCACCTGCTCTTGCACTTTTATTTTCATTGATTATTCCCGGATCGGGTCATTTTTACCTGGACAGGATGGATGTAGGTAAATATTTTTTCGGAGTTGATGTAGCAGGATGGCTTGGATATGCAACATTAAGCTTTTACGGAGATGACGTAATGAATGACGCTAAAACATTCTCAAACCAATACGCAGCGGTGCAGGATGTGGATAATAAAGATGATGACTATTTTTCGAATGTAGGAAATTATGCAAATATATATGAATACAACAATTATCAGTTGACGATTGGATCATACTCGACTTTATATAATGTAAATCAGTATTACTGGAATTGGGATAATGCTGATAACCAAAATATTTTTGAAACACAGAGAAAAAACAGTGAGAGAATTTATAACAGCAGAATTATTTTCGGCAGCATTTTAATTGCAAACAGGATTGTTGCAGGTATCAGCGCATATTTGATTGCCAGTAAAGACCCCAAGAAGGTTTCGTCAATGAATATTGAACCTGAGCTATTATATAAAAGAGACTTAACTTTTGACGGTTTAAAAATAAATCTTACTAAAAATTTTTGATAGCTTTTTGTATAATTATAAATTAGTTATTGAATATGACGGCAGAGACTTTAAAGGCTGGCAAAAGCAGAAATATACGAAAGATACCATTCAGGAGAATTTAGAGACATGTATCGGAAAAATATTAAAGGGGAATATTAAAGTAACAGGAGCGGGAAGAACGGATTCCGGTGTTCATGCTTTTAATCAGGTTGCAAATTTTAAACATGACAGGAAAATCAATTTAGAAAGATTTAACTATTCCTTGAATTCCATTCTCCCGGGTTCTATTACTGTAAAAAAAATTGACTTTGTACCGGATGACTTTCATGCCAGGTATTCGGCGAAAAAGAGAGAATATATTTATAAAATTACACTTTGCAAGAAGTCAATTGCAAGAAAGGAATATTGCAGGATAAAATACAGTCTGGACTTAAAAAAGATTGATCGGTTTATAGGATTCATTTCCGGTCAGAAGAGTTTCAGATCCTTTTGCAAGAATGTGGAAGACAAAAACAATTTTTTATGCACAATCTTTGATTTTAAGTATAAACATATAAAATCAAAAAATGTGATGATATTTTCAATTACTGCAAACAGATTTTTGCATTCGATGGTCAGGTCAATTATCGGCTGTGCAATTGAAGTCGGAAGAGGAAAATTAACTTTAAAAAACATTCAGGAAAAAATCAGCAAAGGAGAAAAAATAGGAGCGCTTTATTTACCGGGAAATGCATTATTTTTAAACAAAATCCATTACTAAAATGAACATCTTAAAATTTATTCTCGCATTCTTATTCATACTTCCGGCTTTTAAACTGTCATACTCACAGAAATCTCCCGGTTATCAGAAACTTGAACTAACGAATAAAGTACTTTCTCAGGCATCAAAGATAAATCTTGAGGAGAAATATAGTAGCTCAATCGGAGCAAATCCTAAAGAAAAATCACCTTATTTAGGAGCGTTGTTTTCGGGTATAATACCCGGTACAGGCGAGCTTTATGCAAAAAGTTATGTGAAAGCCGCAATATTTGCAGCAATCGAGACAGGTTTGTGGATTGCTTATGCAAATTATGAGAGCAATGGAGATGACCAGACAGCTGAATATCAAAATTATGCAAATCAAAACTGGGATGTATATAAATATGCAGGATGGCTAAAGCAGGAAAATTTTTCCGGATCCAGCGAAATTAACCTTGAATCAGACAAAGAAACATTGAGAAGACAGATAAATGTTTGTGAAGCACAGAATTTCTCCCATCAGCTTCCTCCGTACGGTGCACAGCAGTATTATGAATTAATTGGTAAGTATCAGAATTTTGTTACCGGATGGGCAGATGCTGATCTGAATGTCGTTAACCGCAACAACTACGGGACATACAAAACTACTATGTTTACGGATTATTCATACAGCCGTCAGGATGCAAACGATTATTATGATAATGCGACGACTTCATTAACTTTGGTTGTACTGAATCATTTATTAAGCGCAGCAGATGCTGCATGGAGTGTTTCCATGTTTAATAAAGATCTGAAAGTTAAAACAAGCGTTCACATGGAAAACAGATATACATCATTAGGTGAGCAAAAGATGATCCCGGTTGCGAATTTAAACATAAAATTCTGATTTAATCCGATATGTAAGTGAAATATTTCTTTGCATGATAATAGTCACGGCACTTTCTCAAAGTGCCTTTTTTATTTTTCTCAAAAAGTCCGTACATGGTAGCGCCGGTACCGCTCATTGAAGAAAAAACCGCACCCATTTTTAAAAGATCTTCCTTGATTGTCTTTAATTCCCCGTACTTGGCAAAAACTACGTTCTCAAAATCATTAACAAAAAGCTTTAAATTATCGGGACCAATTTTAGTAATTCCGCTTATTAAAGGCTCAGATTCATACTCTTTTTTAAAGTTTAACTTTTCAAAAGCCCATTTAGTGGAAATGTGAAGATTAGGGTTCACAATCAGAATGGAGTAATCTTTATTAAAATCTCTGAGCATGGTCATTTTTTCCCCGCGTCCTCCTGCAAAGCAAGGTTTTAGAGTAAGAAAAAACGGAACATCGCTTCCAATAGCGAGAGCCAGATTTAGGATTTTTTCCCTGTTAGATTCCACATTGATATTCAGATATCTTATCAGAAATTTAAGTATTGCCGCTGCATTTGAACTGCCGCCTCCTAAACCGCCTCCAACAGGGATATGCTTTATTATGTTAAGACTTATTCTGTAACACTCCTTTATTCTGAATTCTTTGAAAAAATACTCAATTGCTTTATAACATAAATTATCCTTTGAAAGCGGCATGAACGGTATGTTGGATTTTAGATACACAGAATTATAATCAGAATCAGATTTTTGCATATCAACAATTATTTCATCGTGAAGCTTAATCGGATAGAAAATAGTTTCCAGATCGTGATAGCCGTCATTTCTTTTTTTTAAGATTCTAAGACCGATATTAATCTTTGCATAAGAATATAAAGTAGCAGAACACATTATACTTAATGTTAAATTACATTAAGATATATATTCTAAAACTTAAATGTAAATATTTAATAAGCCCATTTTAAAAGAATAGAGCCCCATGTATAACCAGCACCGAAGCTGGAAAGTATCAGGTTATCACCTTTTTTTACTTTTCCGTCATGCCAGTATTCTGAGATGCAGGAAGGGATTGTTGCTGAAGTTGTGTTGCCGTATTTGTGTATATTTACCATTACTTTTTCCATAGGTAAGCCCATTCTGTCTGCACATGCAGTAATGATTCTCAGGTTTGCCTGATGGGGAACCAAATATGAAATGTCTTTTGGTTTCAGATGATTTTTTTTCATAATTTCATATGAAACATCTGCCATTCCCTTGACAGCTACTTTAAAAACAGTCTTTCCGTCCTGGTAAACGAAGTGCATTCTTTTGTCAACTGTTTCGTGAGAAGCAGGATGAAGACTTCCTCCTCCGAGCTGATGCAGATATTTTCCTCCGTCCCCGTCTATTTTCATTATGCAGTCAAGTATTCCAAATTCTTTATCCTCAGTTGGTTCCAGCAGCACTGCGCCGGCTGCATCACCAAAAAGCAAACAGGTATTTCTGTCCTCCATGTTAGTAATTGCCGACATTTTATCCGCTCCTACTACTATTACTTTTTTATGTGAACCTGATTGTATGAATTGTATTGCCGTGGAGAGAGAAAAAATAAATCCAGAGCAGGCTGCAAGTAAATCAAACCCCCAGGCGTTTTTTGCTCTCATTTCTTTTTGAATAACGCATGCAGTAGAAGGGTAAATCATATCCGGTGTGACAGTTGCAACAATTATCAGATCAATTTCATCTATTCCTATTCCGCGGTTTTCCAACAACTTTTCTATAGCTTTAATTGCCATGAAGGAAGTCGGGATTTCTTTACCTAATCTTCTCCTTTCCTTAATTCCGGTTCGGGTTCGTATCCATTCGTCATTCGTGTCAAGGTATTCTTCAAAATATTTGTTATCAATAACTCTGTCGGGTACATAATGCCCGACAGAGGTTATCATTGCATTGAAAGGTCCCTTATTTAACATCTTCAGTTATTCGAGATTCTCTTTTGTTTCCTGAAGCTCTTCAACGGAATTCTCTTTATCAGCACCCGGTTCTTTCCTGTCATCAGTAAAGGTAAGTTCTTCATTTCCTTTTTTATATTTTACCTTTACCTTGCCGACCTCTTTAAAGTTACCTTTTAGAATTTCCTCACTCAAAGGATCTTCAAGATATTTTTGAATCGCTCTTCTCAAGGGTCTTGCACCATATGTCTGATCAAAACCTTTTTCAGCTAAAAATTCAAGAGCCGGTTTTGATACATCAACCTTAATTCCGTGCAGCTGAATTCTCGACAGCAACTTCTTGCAACCAATCTCGACAATTTTTACTATATCTTCTTTATCCAATTGCCTGAATACAAACATTTCATCAACCCTGTTCAAAAACTCGGGTGAAAATACTCTTTTTACCGAATCCTCAATTGTACTCTTTATCTTTTCATAATTGCTTTTCTTTGTCGGCTCTCCGAATCCGAAAACCTTATCCAGCTTCAGGTCCCTCGTTCCGATATTTGAAGTCATTATGATAATCGTATTTTTAAAATCAACTTTCCTGCCAAGCCCGTCAGTAAGTATACCGTCGTCCAATACCTGCAATAAAATATTGAATGTATCCGGATGAGCTTTTTCAATTTCATCCAGTAAAACTACCGAGTATGGCTTGCGTCTTACTTTCTCAGTCAGCTGTCCGCCTTCTTCATATCCGACATATCCCGGAGGCGCACCTACGAGTCTTGACACATTAAACTTCTCCATATACTCACTCATATCAATTCTTATCAATGCATCTTCTGAATTAAACAGAAATTTAGCGAGCTGTTTTGCTAATTCAGTCTTCCCTACACCGGTCGGTCCCAGAAAAACAAACGAACCAATAGGTCTGTTTGGATCCTTCAGTCCTGCTCTTGCTCTGCGGATAGCTTTTGAAATATTAATTACTGCCTCATCCTGACCGATTATTACATTCTTTAAATGATCTTCCATTCTGACAAGTCTTTCTGATTCAGCTTCTGCTATCTGATTAACAGGAATTCCTGTCATCATGGCTACAACATCAGCTACATCCTTTTCATCTACATTATACACCATGCTTTGTGATTTAATATCCCATTCCAATTTCAACTGTTCCAGATCTGATAATGATTTCTTCTCCGTATCTCTTAATCTTGCAGCTTCTTCATAATTCTGATTCTTTACAACCTGATTTTTGAATTGCCTGATCTTTTCTATTTCGGTTTCAAGATCAACTATCTCTTTAGGAACAATTATGTTTGATAAGTGAACTCTTGATCCCGCTTCATCCATTACATCAATCGCTTTATCCGGTAAAAACCTGTCCGTTATGTATCTGTCACTTAATCTCACTGCTTCCTTAATTGCTTTATCAGAATAACTGACATTGTGATGCTCTTCATATTTGTTTTTAATGTTATTCAGAATTTGTTCGGTTTCTTCTACTGTTGTAGGTTCTACCATAATTTTCTGAAATCTTCTGTCCAGTGCTCCGTCTTTTTCAATGTATTGTCTGTATTCGTTAAGTGTTGTTGCTCCTATGCACTGAAGTTCACCGCGTGACAAAGCAGGCTTGAATATGTTGGAGGCATCAAGTGAACCGCTTGCTCCGCCGGCTCCAACGATTGTGTGGAGCTCATCAATAAACAAAATCACATCCTTTGCTTTCTCCAGCTCGTTCATTACGGCTTTCATCCTCTCTTCGAATTGCCCCCTGTATTTTGTTCCTGCTACCAATGCAGCAAGATCCAGAGTAACTACTCTCTTATTATGCAATACTCTCGAAACATTTTTGTTGACTATTCTCAATGCCAGCCCCTCTGCAATTGCTGTTTTACCAACTCCCGGCTCACCAATCAGTACAGGATTATTCTTTTTTCTTCTGCTCAGAACCTGTGCAACTCTTTCGATTTCCTTTTCCCTGCCGACTATCGGATCGAGTTTATTTTCCAGCGCCATTTTGGTAAGGTCCCGGCCGAAATTATCAAGTACCGGAGTCTTGCTCCTTTCCTGTTTCTTTTCGGTAGTAGTCTTTGAGCTTGGCTGGTTGCTTGAAGGCTTTCCGCTTAGTATGTTAAGGAGCTCTGTTTTTACTGCTTCATAATTAATGTTAAATTGATGCAATATCTGTGCAGCGAGATTATCATCCTCTCTTAATATTGAAAGCAGTAAATGCTCTGTGCCTATTACTTCTGATTTAAATAATTTTGCCTCTAAATATGTTATTTTTAATACTTTCTCTGCCTGTTTGGTAAGAGGTATATTCCCGACAGTTAATGTTCCGCCGGATTGCCTGACTGTATCCTCTACTGTTTTCTTGATCTTGAAAGCTTCCACTCCAAGATTCTTGAAAATTTTTATTGCAATTCCTTCTCCTTCTCTTATTATTCCTAACAAGAGATGTTCAGTACCAATGTAATCATGCCCAAGACGAATTGCTTCTTCTCTGCTCAATCTTATTACATCCTGAACCCTGCTTGAAAAGTTGCTATCCATGGTTTTTTAGTTTAAATTTAAAAATAATTTTTGGGGAATTATTCTTAGTTCCTAAATTTCATTGCTGTTTTTTATTTCTGCTTTATATTTAATTTTTAATATCATAAATATATTAAAAAACGATTCAACATATAATGTAATATTAGTTATTTCAAGTCTTGAATATTTAACTAATTCTTTTAACAAAATTTTAGTATCTAAAGAACAATCATTTTCATATAATCTATCAGTATAACTATTAAAGCTTACAATTAAATTCCATTCTCCTGATTTTTGTATACATTGTGAAAGAACTCCGGTACAAAATTGCATAAGATTTGTGAATATTTAAATAGGGGATAACACTTTATGCTCATAGGTGATGACTTCTTTTCTTTAATGTTTTTTATAAAAAAACCGGGACAAAGATTCCCGGTTTTAATAGACTTTTAGCGTTATGAATTAGAATTCTATGCATTTGTCTTGCTGCAATATTCTTTTAAAGCCGCTGCAACTTTATTGGCTACTGCATTTGCATCATTGTTTTCAATTTCGTGTCTCTGCAGCATATGAAGGAGTTTCCCGTCTTTTAAGAGAGCTAATTGCGGTGAAGATGGCGCAAATCCTGAAAAATATTTCCTTGCTTCTTCCACTGCCTGTTTTTCCATTCCCGCAAAAACCGTTACTAAATTGTCCGGCAATAAATTATTTTCTTTAGCCCATTCTATTGCAACTTTCAATCCCGGTCTTGCCTTTCCTGCTGCGCATCCACAGACTGAATTCACAAACACAAGTGTTGTACCTGTTTTGTCCAATTCAGATTTTACTTCTTCCGGAGTGTACAACTCTTTAAAACCAATTTCTTTAGCCTCGGTTCTCATTGGCTGTACCATTATCGGATCATACATTTTTTTCTTTTCCTTTCTGCTATGTTTATGTTAATACTAAATTATATTTTGCTGCGATTTTCACGATTTACATTGTTATACTAATGCTCATTTTTATCCTGTTCGCTTTCTCAAGCTCATACCACTGTAGTTTTTGGTGATCCAGCCAAGTGAAATACGCCTACTTTCAACCTTTTAACTTTTCAGATACTTATCAAACCATTCTCTTCTCAATTTCATTATTTCTTTTCGATCTTTCTTTAAATAATGATCACCGTTTTCAATTAATTTCAGCTTGCATTCTATACCATTTTTTAACAACAATTCATACATATCAACTGAATCCTCATGTGAAACCTTGTCATCGGCCGTTCCGTGAATCAAAAGAATTTTAGTATGCTTATCAATTTTATCAGCAAAGAAAACTGCCGAACGTTTCTTCTTTCTTTCAATATATTCAGACTCATCTTCAATTCCAAACAAGTTCATGTAAACTCCCGACAAGCTGCTTTTTTTTTCCTCGCTTCTGAACAGGTTCGCAAGCCCTGAAATTATAACTGCACATTTAATTCTGTCAGTACTGCTCAAAACCAGATAAGTCATCATTCCGCCCCTGCTCCAGCCCTCTATTCCGATTCTTTCTGAATCACAAAACGTAATACTTTCAGCAACTGGAATAAGATTTAAAATATCATTTACATCCTTTCCTCCGAACTCATCTTCTTCTCTGTATTGTGAAGCTAAAACTACATAACCCCAGGAAGCAATTTCTCCGAATACGCCTCTAGCCAAAAATTCATCAATCATTCCATCCCTGAGACTTCCTCCGCGGTTCCAAATTATCACCGGATATTTGCAACCTTTACTCTTTTCCGAAATCTTTGGATATCCAATATAACCTTCAACATTCAAACCATCCGATTCATAAACGATTTTTTTTACTTCGACATTTTTTAAAACCTCATCCCCCCATCCGCTCACTATAAACTTTTTCTGACGCTCCGATAAAACAATCTTTTCTTCAAATATTATCATTCATTGTTCATTGCTTATTGTTAACTGTTAACTGTTAACTGCTAACTGTTAACTGCTAATTGATTTCATACAGTTTATAATATCCCAGCTTCAGATCAAACTCCTGGCCTTCCCTGTATATTTTTTCATTACCCGAAGGCAGGACATTTTCAATCTTCACTTTTGCCCAGCATCCGCCTTCATGCTTTAAAACCTTAGCGTCATACAATTCATTTCCGTTGTATTCGACTCTGTATACTTTACCCTCTTCAGGTGCATTCTTCAGAATGTGAGTGTGCTTCATTTTCAGTGCTTAGAATTTTTATTTAAAGTTAACAAAAAGAAAATTTTGTTTTAAGTCAACAAAAGCAGATTAATTATTTTAAATTGTTTTATATTATTCAAAATGAAAAATAATAATTTGCGAATTGACAATTCACATTTGACGACTGATGTCAATCACCTAAATAAATATCCGCATATTCAGCTTTCGCCCTGTATCCTATTTCATAATAAATATGGTTTGATGTAGGGTTCGACTTGTCCGTAAACAGACCGCACTTTGAAAATCCGCTGCTGAGAATTTCATTGCTCATTGACAACACTATACTTGTAGCAAATCCATTTCCCCTGAATTTTAAAGGAGTATAGACCAAGCCAATTATTCCTATGTTTTTAGTTCTCCTGATAACAGTTGCCATTGAAACTATTTCATTATCCCGGATCCAGTTATAAAAATCTCCCTTTCTGATCCTATTTTCAGTATCCAATCTTAACTCATTGTATTCAATTCTAGAATACCCGAAAGCTTCTTTATCAAAGGCAATTCTGTATTCAAATATCTTATCTAAGTTTTCCAATTTTGAACGCTCCAGCTTCCCTTTGGCTAAAGTCAAATCATTTGTTTTGTCGAGTTCATGAACGATCATTTCCCTTTTCTTGATCTGTTCCCTGTTTATTGCAACAGCAAATTGTTCCGAAATAAATTTTTCGCCCATCACTCCGCCAATCTTTGGATCTAAGTATTTATAGAAGTCAGCTAATAAATAAATGGCTTCGCCTTTCTTATGATCTCCAGCAATAACTACTCTGGGAGTGTTTCGGAATGATACTGCTTCTATATTCCCATTGTTCACTACAGATAAAAAATTAATGTCTTTATATTCTTTATCTTTTTCTTCAAAGCCTAAACTTAATCCTATGATGAGATTATTGCTCAGCTCATTTTGAGAAAGGTAATCATAATTGGCATCGAGAAATTCGCGTGGAGTCTTATGAATAATTAATTTGCTCAATGGTCTTTAAAATGAATTTTACCACTGAGGCACTAAGAACACTAAGTTTTTCAATTAAGTTAACCTTGAAAGTATATTTTTTTTATGGGAAGTTTTTTGCTTCACTCAATTCTTAAAAACTTAGTGTTCTTAGTGCCTTAGTGGTAAAAAAATACCTTTTACCCGTTTACATCTTCGCCTTTGGCTACATCCTTCTCATCAATGAATATCGCATCCGATTCATTTGGTTTTTGATTCGCAAAAGTGCTTGCAGACGTATAGCCTTCTTTTGGAGTAAAGTCTGTCTTAACCGGTGGTTCAATTTTCTTCTTATCAACAAGTGCATCAAACGATATTAAACCCGCGCCTGTGAACATTGTAGCAACTGAGCAGGCGAGAAAAACTATGTTGTAGCTGAAAGGAAGTTCCTCGTGACCGAATCCCAGAACAAAAAGAAAGCTCACTGACATACATGCAATAAAAAAACTTGCTATAGGGGTGAATAGACCGATGATATATAAACCGCCGAAGATCATTTCCATGAACGGAAGTATGAACGCAAGGATAAAAGCAGCCGTATCGTTCATTTGTCCTGAATCCTGTACTGATCTGATGAATGCCTGAAGGTCCAGTATTTTTCTTGCTCCTGCAAAAAGGAACATTGACCCGAGTGCAAACCTGATAAATAAAATTCCAATCGACGAAGAAAACTTTCCGCTTCTTGCTTTAAAAAACATACTCATGATTATTTATTTTTTTAATTGTCTTAAATTACAAATGAAATAATATAGTTTCTATACTTAAATTTTTTGTAGTGTTCAGTATAACTAACATCCGTCCAAAATAATTTTATTTTCATCAAAAGAATTCAATTAGAAACTGAAATTCATCAATATAGAGTTGCTGGAAAAATAATCCACCTGTGAAAAATTATCGGTAAAAATTCTGAGCAAATGGCGTAATCATCTATAAACCCCGTAGGGGTTAAATATGAATTTGGAAATCTCATCAATCCAGTATGGATTAAGTATGAATTTGGAAAACTATTCAAATTGAACCCCCTTCGGGATTGATTCTCTTATATGATCGGATTTCTATTCATTCTTTCATGCTTAACGAAATGAAGCATCAAAATAATTACTAATTATTTAATAAGATACTATGAATCATCTTAAGTTGAACTTAAAATTGTCTTTGAGTATTTTTGAAGCTCAAAAAATTTTCTTGCTTCTCAACAAATAAATTAATCATATGAAGCTTAAAGATATTAAACGATTGCCGATGGTCAACTGGTTTGATGTTGGTCAGCTTGCAACTACAGCAGTCAAAATAATATTTTCAACTGCCATAGGACAGCAGTCAGATAAAAGAATAATTCAGGCTTTATCTTCCATGAAAAAAGATTTTTATGACTACAGTTGTCATTATACAGGCAGTAATGAAAAAGCTGAATTGGATAAAAGCAGACCCCGAAAGGAAATGTGGCTGGATTATATATCGGATACCGGTGACGGATGGAACCCGACCTATGCTGTTGCTTACCATGCTTCCAATCCTGAGCTTGAATTAAGTATTAATGGAAAAAATTATAAAACAAAAAGAGGAGATGTATTAATTTTCGGAGGAGATGAAGTTTATCCTACTCCGAGCAAGGAGGCATACATTGCCAGGCTGATTACTCCATATGAAACGGCATTCGGTGATGATTCGCCGGAAGAAAAGCCTCATGTATTCGCACTCCCCGGCAATCATGACTGGTATGACGGGTTAGATGCATTTTCACGTGTGTTCTGCTCTGATCTCGACCGAACTTTTGCCGGCTGGCTTACAAGACAGCGCAGAAGCTATTTTGCATTAAAACTTCCGGCAAACTGGTGGCTGTTTGGCTCTGACGGTCAGCTTCAGTCCGATATTGATACTCCTCAGATTGAATATTTCAGGAATGTTGCGGAAAAGTTTATGCAGAATGGTGATAAGGTAATACTCTGCATTTCACAACCCAACTGGATCTATGCACACAAATATAAAAAATACAACGAGCCGTATGATGAAAGTGATTTGATCTATCTTCAGAATGAAATTTTATCTAAGAAAAATATTGAAGTAAAAGTTTATCTCTCCGGCGATTATCATCATTACAGAAGGCATGAAGAAACAAAGCCGCAGGATGTCAATACTAAAGTTCAGAAGATAACTGCAGGCGGAGGCGGGGCGTTTTTACATCCGACAAATGACATTGATGTTTCACTTATAACAGAAAATTACGGTAAAGATCAAAAGTCAAACCGCAAATTTGCTTTAAGGAAAAGTTACCCTGAAATATCCGTTTCGAAAAAATTAGCTTTTAAAGATTTGCTCTTTTTATTTTTAAATCCCGGATTCGGAATAATCACCGCATGCATCTATTTACTTACTGCCTGGATGGTAGGAGCAACGCTTAACTTTACGGCGCCGTCTGACTTACTGGAAACATTCTATCTGACTGCAAAAGCTTTTAAAGACAATCCGTTTGTTGCAGTATGGATATTTCTACTGTTCGGGGTTTTTATAATGTTTACCGATACTCACTCGAAGATTTACAAATGGGGAGGCGGCTTTTTTCACTGCCTGGCTCATATGATCTGCATTTTTTACATCGGATGGGGCAGCATATACTTTACTTCCAAACTATTCGGGACTGATTCTTTGCTTGAGTTTATTTCTGCCGTTGCTCTCATTTTTGCTTTAGGATGGATAGTAGGTTCAACTGTTCTCGGTATCTATCTCTTTATCTCAATGTACTTTTTCGGGAGACATAATGAAGAAGCCTTCTCTGCTTTGAAAATCCAAGACTACAAAAACTTTCTCCGGCTTCATATATCAGAAGACGGAACACTAACCATTTATCCCATAAAGCTTCACAAAGTCCCGCGCAAATGGAGAGACAGGCATGTCAGGGAAAAGGATAAGATTAAATCTTACGTTGTACCTGTTGATGGATCGGGAGCAGAGCTGATTGAGGAGCCGATTGTCTTACTTCAGATGTCAGAAGTCAGACGTCAGACGTCAGATGTTTGATATTTCGCGTTTGACGTTTGACGTTTGACGTTTGACGTTTCACGTTATACTATCATACCTCACCAGCTCCCATTTCATATCAGTGTTGCTGAATGAAAGTTCGCACAGAAGATCTTTCTCTTTGCATGTGACGATGAAATGTGTCACGAATCCCTCGCGTGCGGGAATCTTCCAGCTCTGGAGCATCTCGGTGACTTTATAAATACTTCCGTTCCATTTGAATTTTATGATCTGGATCTTCAGATTATTGAAGTGAGCAATCACTTCAACCGGCTCGAATACCTGGTTTACTTTAAGCATAATCCGGGGATTTATTTTACCTTAATAATCTAAGGTTATTAATTCATAAAGTCAATTCATTGAATAGTTGAGTGTTTGGAGTAGTTTGGAGTCTGTAGAGTGAAAGTGTTAAGAATAATATTTTATAGAAGTCGTCTTGGCTTTAAATGTTGTGTTAGAAACTTAAACCAATTTATTTTAAGATTCAAATTATTTCATCAGAATATGGTTTTTGCAAGAATTTCCTTTATTATCCAATTGGATTAAATCGCATATCATCCTTGACTCCAGCTTTCTTCTTTAAAATTTTCCCGGGCATTGAAAGAATTTTAAGAATTTTATTTTGCCTTTGAAAATACTCAATAGCAAAACAAAAAAGAGATTACTATATTAAAAAAAACCATAATATTTAATTTATTATGAAAGATGTAAAAGTCAAGATATGCTGCATCAGCAGTACAGATGAAGCTCTCACGGCAATTGCTCACGGTGCATCCGCGCTTGGACTTGTTTCAAATATGCCGAGCGGTCCTGGTGTGATCTCGGATGATAAGATTTTAGAAATTGTAAAAATTATTCCGGAAACTATAGACTCTTTTCTTCTGACCAGTGAAATTAAGTCTGAACAAATAATTTTACAGCAGAGGAGATTTAAAACCAGTACATTACAGTTGGTAGATGAAGTAGAAATTGAAGTCTATATGGACTTAAAAAGCGAATTAAAGGGAATAAAAATTGTGCAGGTAGTGCATGTTATTGATGAGAGTTCAATTGATTATGCTAATAACATTTCAAAATATGTTGACGCAATTCTGCTTGATTCCGGAAATCCTCTTTTGAAAGTGAAAGAGCTCGGCGGAACGGGGAAAGTTCATAACTGGAATATCAGCCGTAAGATATGCGAAGCAGTTAATATTCCTGTGTATCTGGCAGGCGGCTTGAATCCGGAGAATGTTCGTGAAGCTATAGATACAGTGCAGCCTTACGGCGTTGATCTCTGCAGCGGAGTGAGGACAAACGGGAAACTGGATGAAGTGAAGCTGAAGAGATTTTTTGAAGCAGCGGGGTATTACTAATTAATTACTAATTACTAATTACTAATTACTAATTACTAATT